>NZ_SRLW01000224.1:0-16778 GCF_006518215.1 Myxococcus sp. AB025B | reverse complement strand
GAAGGAGCCACTGGGCCTCGGCGACCTCGAGGTGGAGGGCGCCGCTGGCGGCGTAGAGGAGCTGGTGGCGACGGTGGGTGTGCCACGGGGAGGTGGAGGGGGACAGGGCGTCGGTGAGGCAGAAGGCGGACGCGGGCGCCGAGTCCACGTCCACCAGGGGTCTGGGCACGGCTCCTCCGGGCTCGGGCGCGCGGCGTCACGAGCGGGCACGAGCATACGGTGGGCGGTGCGTCAGCCGGGCTTGGAGTTGGAGTGGTCGGTGGTCTTGCTGACCAGGTAGCCGCCGTGGCTGATGGCGAGCAGGGCGATGAAGCCCTGGGAGAGCGCGGGCAGGCTCGACACGCTGCCGGGCTTGCTGGAGGAGAGGAGGGTGGCGAGGCTGACGAAGTAGCTCACCGCCGCGATGAGGGTGAAGTAGAACATCTGCACCTTGGCGAGGTCGAGCTGGGCGGCGGTGTTGTCGACGGCGCGCGGGTTGGGCGTCTTCGAGCGCATGTTGGTGAGCAGCAGGGGCGTGCGCTGGCTGAGGCGTTGCTCAACGCAAATCGCTAAACTAGCGAATGGGAATCGACACGAGGGTCGCAGTCAGCGCCAATTCGATGTTGGCCACGTCAGACGCAGTGGCAGGAGAAACCACGATGTTGAATGTCGACCACCATCCGGGCCGAAGGTCTAAGAAGACAGTCTCGGTCTTCGTTCGTCGAGATGCGGTCCATGTTTCGTATGCCTTCGCATAGTCTTCGGACCCCGTGACTTCTGGAGCAGCGGTCGACCACGTCACGGTGATAGTGGGGTTCTTATATGTTACGCTTTGTGTGTTGGCGACGCGGAATGTCAAGCGCTGCCCATTCGCGTACGGAGCGACCTTGTCGAGTCAAACGAGGAATGTGCCAGTCTTCGACTGGACAAGTTGATATCCAGCAGAGCCAGGAGTGAAGGACGCGGTTTTCGCACTCTCGGCGGCGCGCTCTGCGAATCTCATCTCGGACTGCATTAGAGTGTTCGCCGCCTCAAGCGCATCGATCCGGCTTCGCAGCAGGTCCAAGTCTTTCTTCGCCTGTATCTCCTCTGGAGTGGGCCCTTCCTTGGCGATATGCGATACCCAGGCTGATTTGGCCCCCATGAAGACGAGGTAGCCAATCCCCAGAACCAAGGCCAGCACGGTGATGCAGCCGATGGTGTCGGAGATTGGGGTAGATTTTCCAGTTTGGGTGTTGTCCATGGGCGCACGTGACGTCGCTCTCAAGCCTCCTGCACCCCGCGCGCGCAGGTCAACAGTCAGGCTGGGCAGTGGACAAATGCCCTACCTCGACACGTTGCCCATAGGCTTGGTTGCGAGTGTTTGTCAGGTCAGCCGCATTGGGCTGACTGTACCGCCATGTGAGTCATGGGAGCTGAGCCCGCAGCATCAACCAGTCCTTCAATTCGGGGTGCAGCCGAGTGAGGTCTGGCTCGGCGATTCGAGACAGGATGTTGAGGGCGTTCTTGGTGTCCCGCAGCAGGAGCAGCTTGTCTCCAGGGAGTGCACGGAGGTCTGACGAGGCCAGCAGGGCTTGTGCATCTCGCGGGGACAAGGTGGCCACGCGTTGGAACCACCCCCTCACGATTTCCGGGTCCAGGATGTCGTCCCCTGGTCGTGGACCCAGATCCTCGATGAGGCGTGCGCGCAGGTTCATGGCGGAGAGCCAGAGCGAGTGCGCGGCGCGTGCCTGTGCGCGGTGGGCGAGCGCTTCGTATGTCCGCAGCGCGATGCGAGCCCATGGGAGGCTCTGCTCCTCGCCGGCTCGTGTCGCCATCGTGAAAGCGAAGACCTCCCAGTTGAAGTCCTCCTGGTCGACGGGCTCGCCAATCGTCACGCCTTCGAGCCACGCCGCGACCGCTTGGGCCGGTCTGGCCAGAACAGCATCGAAGAGGTCACGAGGGGTGTTCATGGCTCTCACCATCAAGGGAAGATGATTCCGGCCTCGGCGAAGGCCTGCTTTCCAATCTCCAGTGCTCGGGCGCTCCGAGCCGCGGATGCACCATACAGAAAGTGGCCGCTCTGGGGCGTAATCTCGATGCCCATGCGTGTGGAGCCGTGCACGGCGATGTCCGCCTCGCCTGCGGCCAGGACAGGTCGGCCCTGACTGGCGACCGCATGTGAGATCTCAGTTCTTCGCCAGGTGTGCGGAACGATTCGCAGCGTTCCTTCCTGGGTGACCACCCACTTGATTCGGCCCTCGTTCACATAGCGGAGGAACTCGGGACTCGTGACGCTCGTGGGGTGGATGCCCAGTCGGTTCGCGAGCTCCATCTCGGCGGAGAGGAACTGGGGCTTCTGATTCTCCAGCAGGTCGGGTGACGTGGAGTCGCTGGTCCGAGACCCGCTCCCACCTTCCGGGTTTCGTGCCACCATGGCGACGGCATGAGGGGCCAGCCCCACCGTCATGACCCCCTCGGCAAGGGAGATGGACCGAACACCCCCCGCGAATGAGGCGGAAAGTTGGAAGCCAGCGTTCGTTTCGGCGGCGAGGGTTGCACGCGCGAAGCCGGGCAACAGGGGACCCTTTGAGGCCATGTTCGCTGCGCCACCACCCAAGGCCATCGTCAGCGCCATGATGATGACGCGAGCCCCGTTGTCTCCCATGACTTTGCCGAAGCGGTGTCCGGAGTCCTCCAGTTCCTCGAAGGACATCGCCTGCTCCGACTCCAGGGACAAACGCCGCCATCCATCCACGAGGTCGAAGAACGACTCCAGGCCCAGGTACGCGACGAAGTAGGTGGTCAGTGCGAGCGCCACGAGCTTCGTGACGGGTTCGGGCATGACGACCAACAGCATGTAGGCCGCGAGCGCGGACGTCAGCATGGCCTTGAGGGCCAGTGGGTGAACGACCTCCTTCACGGAGTGCTGAACTCCTTCCCAGACTCCGTCCCAAGCAAAGCTGAGTGCGAGGTCCCGGCGGGCCTGCTTGTCCAGGAGGCTCAAACCTCCGCCGAGGAGCGTCAGGCATTCGTCGGGACTGCCCTGTTGGGAGCACCAGTGCTGATAGTCGCGGTGGGCGTTCTCCGCGCCTGACGCGTCGTGCTCCCAGGAGGCCAATCGGATGCGAGGGTGTTTCACTTCAGCTGTGGCAACGGAGAAGCGCATCTCCAGAATCAGCTCGAGCAGCGCCTTCTCGAAAGCCTGTTCATCGATGGCGATGGGCGTGACGCTCCTCGGTGGAGCGTAGATAATGGGCGCGCCTTCTCCTGTGTCCAGCCGCACCACTCTCGGTGTCGCGCACCCGATGACAAGGTGCCCCACGAGCAGCAGCGCTCCCCACCTTGGCGACATTCAGGCCTCCAGGTTCAAGTGCTCGCCTGCAGGAGCACTCAACGGGGCCTAACACGCAGGTCCGACAGGTCTGCGTGTGTGCCTGTCGTAAGGCGTGCGCCTCAGTTGCCGCCGCGAGTCTCCGGGGTCCCACGGGCCCGGGTCTCCGGTCGCCTCGTGGTGGCGTGTGTGTCCGCGTAGCCCGTCAGCTCCACGTAGCCGCGTCCTCGCACCGGCTGGCCCGCACGATTGCCATCCAGCGCCACCGAGCCCTCCCAGTAGCGCACGCTCACCGGCAGCTCCTGGTCCGCGAGCTTCGGCGTCACCGTCAGCTCCAGCCCGAGCTTCGCCACGCGCAACCTCCATCGCGACGGATACTCCCCACCGCGCGGGCTCTTCCACGTGCTCAGCACCGACAGCTCCACGTCGTCCCGGGTCAGATGCACTGACGCACTGTCCACCGCCCCCACCGGCGGCACCCACGTCCCCGCGCTGAACGGGTCCACCGAGCCGTCCTTCTTCCGCAACTGGTAGTACATCAGCTCGCTGCCATCGGAGAGCTGCAGCGAGAACCAATCCCAGCCCACCTGGTCCGGTCCCAGCGCGCTGGTGCTCCACTCGCGGTCCATCCAGCTCTCCCCCGTCACCGCGTACGTCTGTCCCTCCACCTTCACCGTGCCCCGCGAGGGCATCCGCGTCATCGAGTAGTAGTACGACGCGTTCCCCGGCTCCGCGCTCTTCTGGCTCAACCCCCGCTCACCCTCGAGCACCGGCGGCTTGCCCGGCTCCAACAACAACTCCAACGTCACATCGTCACCTTGCGCGCGCAGCCGCACCGGCCACATCGACTCGCCCGCGGTCGTGGCCTCCCAGCTCTCCAGCCACACCTTGAACGGCTGCGTGCTCGCCCCCGCCAGTCCCAGCGCCGCCCGGCTGTAGCGCTCCGCGACGTGGAACCGTCCCGCCGCCACGTCTGTCACCGTGAAGTGCCCCAGGTACACCTGCCGCGCTCCCCACGCCGAGTCACGCTGTGACTCCGTCGGCGACAGCGCATTGCGGAACAGCGTGAACTGATACCCGAACGCCCGTCCGTCCGCGGTCTCCAGATTTCCCGTCCAGTACCACCACTCCGTGCGGAACTCCGGATGCGGACCGTGGTCCTCGGGGAAGTGGAACTCACGAGGCTCGAAGGCCCGTGCATAGCCCTCCATCCCACCGTCGCTCCCGCCGAGCGCCGACGCCACCGTCAACGTGCCGCCCCGCGCCAGGGGCGGCAGCTCCGTCTCGCGCGTCACGAAGTACGCCGCCACCGCCAGCGCCACCAGCACCACCGCCGTCCCGATGACGAGCCCTCGGCCGTTGCTCATGGCGTCACTCCTCCCTCAACGCGAGCGCGGGATTGGCTCTCGCCATCCGCCACGCCGGGTACAGCCCCGCCAGCGCCGAGGCCACCAGCGCCAGCAACATCGCCTGACCCAACGTCTCCGACGTCACCGCGAGCCGCAGCGTCCACCCGAAGGAGCGCTGGTTGATGACGTGCACCAGGATGTACGCCAGCCCCACGCCCAGCGGCATGGAGAACAATCCCGCCAGCAACCCCAACAGCCCCGTCTGCAGCGACACCAGTCCCCACAACTGCCCCGGCGTCAGTCCCATCGCGCGCAGCACCGCGAACTCGCGCGAGCGCTCCAGTTGCAATGACATCAACGCGCTCAGCACGCCCACGAACGCCACGCCGATGGCCAGCAGCCGCAGCACCTGCGTAATCGTGAACGTGCGGTCGAACACCTCCATCGACGCTTGTCGCAGTGAGCGATTCGGGCGCACCAGCAGCGCCTGTTCATCCCCCGCTTGCGCTCGCACGGTGTTCACCAGCGCGTCCACGTCCTGCCCCGGCGCCGCGTACAGCGCGACGCCGCTGACGCCCCGGTCGTCGAACCAGCGGTCATACGTAGCGCGAGGCATCAGCATCGTCCCCACGTCGGAGCCGTAGTCGAAGTACACCCCGGCCACCTTGAAGTCATGTGGCCCCCGGTCCGTGGAGAGCCGCACCGTGTCGCCCACCTTCACGCGCCGATGGAACGCGAAGGGCTCGGACACGACGAGCGAGTCTTTTGACGCGTCCAGCTCGCGCCACACCGCGGCCTCGTCGCCGCCCTCCTTGAAGCGATAGGGCCGCGCCGGTGATTGGCTGAAGTCGACGGCGATCAGGTCCGTGGGAATCTCATCCGCGCGCACCAGCGCCACGCGCAGCGTGCTGCTGCCCGCGATGCCCGGCGTCGCGCGCAACTTCTCGGCGAGCCCCGGCACCATCGTGGCGCCACCTCGCCGCGCCACCAGTGACGGCGGCGAGATGAACACGTCCGCCTGGAGCGACGTCTCCAGCCAGGACAGCACCGTGCCCCGGAAGCTGGACACCATCAGTCCCACGCCCACCGTCGTCGCCACCGCCACCATCAGCGCCGCCAGCGCCACCGCCGTGCGGCTCAGGCTGGTCCTCACCCCACGCGCGGCCATGCGCCCGAGCAATCCGAACGAGAGCCCCAGCGGCAGCGCCGCGTACAGCGACAGCCGCTCCGTCACCCACGGCACCAACAGCGCCGCGCCAAGCAGCACCGCGAACAGGCCCACGTACGCGGGGAACAGCGCTGGCGTGGACCAGCTCAGGAGCCCCACGCCCACCGCGAGCACGGCGACTCCCAGCACCGCGAGCCGAGGCGCGCGAGTCCTCGACACATCCTCCAGCGTCGAGCGTCGCAGCGTCGTCGCCGGAGCCGAGCGCGCGGCCTCCCAGGCCGGCACCAGCGCCGCGAGCACCGTCGCGCCGAGCCCCAGCGCCAATCCCTTGGCCAACGTGAAGGGCTCCAGCGCCAGCCCGCGCACGCTCACCACGAAGTAGAGGTCATTGATGGTCTGGGTGATGAGCCCCACCAACCCACGACCCAACAGGATGCCGAGCAACAGCCCCGCCACGGTGCCCACGACGCCGAGCACCAGCGCCTCACCGAGCACCAGCGCGAACAGCTCGTTCCGGGTGATTCCCACCGCGCGCAGCCGTCCCAGCAGACCGCGCCGCTGCACCACCGAGAACGTCATCGTGTTGTAGATGAGGAACATCCCCACCACGAGCGCCAGGAGCGACAGCGCGGTGAGGTTGGTGCGGAACGCCCGCGTCATCTGCTCCACCGTGTTCGCCCGCGCCGACGAGCGCACCACCTCCACGCCTTCGGGGAGCGTCGAGCGCAGCGCCTCCGCCTGGTCCTCCGTCAGCCGCAGGTCCACGCGCGTCAGCCGGCCCATGCGGCCCAGCACCTCCTGCGCCGTGGAGATGTCCGTCAGCACCAGGGCCTCCAACGCTCGCGCGGTATCCTCGTCGGCGGGAGCGAGCAGCGCGGCGATACGCAGCGAGACCTCACGTCCCTCCACGCGCACAGGCAACCGCTCTCCGGTGCGGACACCCAGCGCCCGCGCGGCGCGCTCGCTCAGGAGCACCGCGCCCGGCTCGGTGAGCAGCGCGCTCACGTCACCGACCGCTTCGCCTCCCGCATACGCGCGGAAGGGAGACTCCATGAACGGGTCCACGCCCAGCACCGTGAGTGTGCGCCGGTCCCCTACGGCGGCCTGTACGTAGCCCTCGACGACGGGCGCCGCCACGGGCGCGTCCTGTCGCAAGCGCAAGTCGCGATACACGTCCTCCGACAAGCCCGACGTCCCGCCCACGAGCTGATGCGTGGCACGTCCCGCCACCGCGTCCGTGGATCGCTCGAAGGCACGAAGCGCGCTGCCGCTCGCCAGGTCGATGGACACCACCACCGCCACGCCGAGCGCGATGCCGAGGAGCGACAATGCCGTCAACCACGGATGCCGCCCCAGGTGACGCAGGCTGGAGCGCACGAGCAGGTTCCTCACGGGCGCCCCCCGGTCCGGGCTTCATGCGCGCCGCGGCTTCCATCCTCGATGCCCGGACAGCTCGCCCACGCCCAGCCGTCCGTGTGCGCGATGCACCGATTCACGGCCGCTCCTTCCGGTGCGCCTCTCGCTCCACCAGTCTCCCGCCCACCATCTCCAGCACCCGGTCCGCGCGCGCCACCAACCCCGGCTCATGCGTGACGACGAGCGCGCACGCCTGTCCCCGCCGCGTGAGCCCCTCCAGCAAATCCAGCACCTGCCGCCCCGTGGCCTCGTCCAGGTTCCCCGTGGGCTCATCCGCCAACAGCAGCGGCGGCGCATGTGCCAGCGCCCGCGCCACCGCCACGCGCTGCTGCTCTCCGCCCGACAGCCGGTCCGGGAAGCTGCCCCCGCGGTTCGCCAGCCCCACCTGCTCCAACAGCTCGCGCGCCCGCGCGCCCGCCTTCGCCGCGTCGCTCCCGTTCAGCTCCACCGGCAGCCGCACGTTCTCCTCCACCGTCAACGTGGGCAGCAGGTTGAAGGCCTGGAAGATGAACCCCACGCGCTCGCGGCGCAGCAGCGTCCGCTCACGCTCGCTCAGCGCGCCCAGGTTCTTCCCATCGACGTGCACCTCGCCGCGCGTGGGCAGGTCGATGCCGCTGATGAGGTTGAGCAGCGTGGACTTGCCCGAGCCGCTGCGGCCCAGCAGCACCACGAACTCACCGCGCCACAGCGACAGGCTCACCCCGGAGAGCACCTCGCGTGCGGTGTCGCCTTCGACATAGGACTTGGTGACGTCTCTCAGCTCGACGACGGGAGGCGTGTCGGACATGGGTGGGCTCTTGATACACGGGCGCCCGGCTTTTCGCCGCGCCCCGAACCCACCTCATGCGCCCGCGGGTTGTGGCTCCCATTCCCCGAAGTCACGCCACTGCCCCAGGAAGTCCGCCACCTCCCGCGCGAACAGCCGCCCGTCCGTGTCCCGCGGAATCACATGGAAGCCGCGCCGCAGCGACACCACGCGCACACACGGCGACGCCGTGAGCCGCCGCGCCAGCCAACGGCCCCCCTCCGGGTCCACCACGTGGTCCTGCTCGGCCACCGCCACCAACACCGGACAGCGCACCTGCGCCACCCGCCGCGCCGCCTCGTCCTGCAGCGTCACCAAGTCCCTGAGCCGCGCCACCGGGAACGCCGACAGCACCGGCGCCTCCGCCAGCGCCGCCGGGTCCGAGATGTCCGTGCCCGTCTTCTCCACCCACGGCCGCGCCCACTCCAGCAGCGGCGTGCGCGACAACTGTCGGATGAGCATCATCCGAGGCCCCCGGAAGCGAATCGCCGGCGCCGCGAGCGCCAACGCCCGCACCGCCTCCGGCCGCTCCGCCGCCAGCCCCAGCGCCAACAACGCCCCCATGGACAGCCCCGCCACGTAGACGCTGGAGTGCCCCCGCAAATCGTCCAGCGCCTCCAGCGCCGCCTCCCGCCAGTCCCGCCAGGTGACGCGCAACAGCGCCTGGGGCGTCGTGCCATGGCCGGGCAAGAGGGGGGCCACCACCCGCATGCCCCGCGCGGCCAGCGCCTCGCCCAGGGGCCTCACATCCCAGGGACTGCCGGTGAAGCCGTGAAGCAAGAGGCACGCCTCCGGGCCTTGCCCCAGGTCGAAGGGCTCCGTCTTCGCCGCGTCCATCGGGAGCAAGGTGTCCATCATGAAGACACGCTGGTCACGCGAGGGCCCAGGCGCTATGCCACATGCCTCATGGCGGACACTCCGAAGCCCCCGGACATGCAGTTGCAGATTCAAATCGACGAGGACGTCGCCAATGGTCAGTACGCCAACATGGCCCTCGTGAACCACACGGACACGGAATTCACCCTGGACTTCATCTACGTCCAGCCGCAGCAGCTGCGGGCCAAGGTGCGCTCGCGCATCATCACCAGCCCCAAGCACATGAAGCGGCTGATGCTGGCCATGCAGGACAACCTCAACCGCTACGAGGCGAAGTACGGCCCCATCGTCCTGCGCGAGGACGACGGGGGCATGCACTGACGCCCGGGCGCGCTCACTCCTCGGTGGGCTCGCTGGGGTCCCTGCCCAGCGCCAGGTAGTGCTGGGCGCGCGTCTCCAGGAACGCGGCGAAGCGCGGCTCCACCCGCTCCAGCACCTCCCACTCGAAGTCCGGCGCCCGGCGCACGACGGGCTTCGACGGCGACAGCGGCTCGCCCAGGACGTACGTGCCCGTGGGCACCTGGGCCAGCTTGGAGTCGCGGTCCCCCGCGCCGAGGCTCGGTTGCGACCTGGCCAGGCCGTCACCCACGTCGAGAGGCGTGGGCGCATGAGGATGTGTCCGGAGGTGGCCCCGTACGTGGAGTGACGTGAAGCACGGTCCGACGCCCGGGGCGATGGCGTGGGCTTCGCGTGCTGGAACGCACGGGGCGTGGTCCCCATATCGCCAGGGCCCGGGAACGGATTTGGCATCCACCCCGCAGGGGCGCAGACTTGGCTCCACCGTGCTCCGATTCCTCGTGCCGTTGTTCGTGCTGCTCCTCGCCCGCGACGCCTTCGCCCAGTGCCTGGGGGACGGCGTGCAGGTCTTCCCCACGCCGGGCGCCATCGTCCCCATCAACAGCCGCTTCCTCCTGGAGGGCGTGGGCACGGCCCGCGAGCCGGTGGTGGCGCTGGTGGGCAAGAAGCTGCGGCTGGTGGCGGACGGCCACGAGGCGGAGGTGAAGGCGCAGCGCGGTTGGGAGAGCAGCCTGGGCCGGGCCACCATCATCCTCAAGGTGGTGGGCAAGCTGGAGGCGGACAAGCGCTACACGCTGCGCATCGACGAGGCGCTGCCCAACGTGGCGCTGCTCAACGGCCGCGGCGGCGCGGTGCTGCCCGAGTGGCACACCGGCAAGGGCGCCGACACCCAGCCGCCGCGCTGGCTCAAGCGCCCCGCCGTCTCCGAGGGCTTCCTGCGTCGCACCGCCCAGGGCACCGCCCGCTTCGTGCGCTTGAACCTGTCCCTGCGCGAGGAGAGCCCCGCCTACCTGGTGGTCAAGCTGGAGCCCCGGCGCCCGGGCCCCAGCGTGCAGCAGTACGTGGTGCCGGTGACGAACAACGCGGCCTTCATCGGCCATGAGGCGTGCAGCGGGACGTTCGCCATGGAGGACGGCCGCAGCTACCGCGCCCGCATCGAGGCGTTCGATGCCGCCGGGCACAACGCGCCCCCCGTTCCTCCTGTGGACTTCGAGGCGCCGGCCGACTACTCCGCGCAGTGAGTGGGCATCGCCGGGAGCCGAGCATGACGAAGGTGGACGTGGAGAGTCTCAAGGAGCGGATGGCCGCCTTCACCCAGTCCCTGCAGGACGAAATCTGTCAGGCGCTGGAGACGCTGGATGGCTCGGCCCGCTTCCGCGAGGACCCGTGGCAGCGCCCCGGCGGCGGCGGCGGGCGCACCCGCGTGCTGGAGGACGGCGCCGTGCTGGAGAAGGCGGGCGTCAACACCTCGGTGGTCTTCGGCGAGCTGGAGGACCAGTTCGCCAAGAAGCTCCAGGGCGAGGGGCGCAGCTTCTGGGCCGGCGGCATCTCCCTGGTGCTCCACCCGCGCAACCCCCACGTGCCCACCGTGCACGCCAACTACCGCTTCATCCACCAGGGCGGCAAGGCGTGGTTCGGCGGCGGCGCGGACCTGACGCCGTACTACCTCTACGAAGAGGACGCGGCGCACTTCCACCGCGTGCACAAGGCCGCGTGCGACAAGCACGACGCCGCCTACTACCCGCGCTTCAAGGCGGCGTGCGACCAGTACTTCTTCCTGCGCCACCGCGACGAGACGCGCGGCGTGGGCGGCGTCTTCTTCGAGAACATGGGGGGCGAGCTGGAGCGCGAGTTCGACTTCGTGCGCGACTGCGGCCGGGCCTTCGTGGACGCGTACCTGCCCATCGCCCAGAAGCGCAAGGACACGCCCTACACCCCCGAGCAGCGCGTCTGGCAGGAGGTGCGGCGCGGCCGGTACGTGGAGTTCAACCTCGTGTACGACCGGGGCACCGTCTTCGGCCTGGAGACGCGCGGGCGCACCGAGTCCATCCTCATGTCCCTGCCGCCCCAGACGCGCTGGCGCTACGACTTCCACCCGGAGCCCGGCACCTGGGAGGCCCGGCTGGTGGACGTGCTGCGCAGCCCGCGCGACTGGGCCGCGTGGACGAAGGAGGGCTGAGCGCCATGGCGAAGACACCCGCACCGAGCGGTATGGGCAGGAAGTGGCCCTTCGCCGTCGTCGGGCTCGTGCTCGCGACCGGGGCCGCCTTCGTGTTCGCGTACCGGCTGTCGCCCGCGCCCGCCGAGCCGCTGACGGACCGCGAGGCGCGCCTCAACGTGCTGGCCTTGTGTGACGCGGTGCAGGCCTACCGCGACGAGCACGGCAACTACCAGCTCGCCGGGCCCACGCCGCGGGAGGTGCCCCGGGGCGGCCGCGCGGTGCCCTTCCCGGAGGACGAGGCCTTCCACCGGCTGGGCTTCGAGCCCCAGGACGGCGTGCGCTTCCAGTACGAGGTGGTGCTGCAGGAGAGCCCCGTGGGCGAGCCGGAGGTGTCGTGCCTGGCGCGCGGCGACTTCGACGCGGACGGGCTCAACTCCGTCTACCGCGTGCGCCTGGACTCCAATGGCATGACGACGCCCATCGAGGTCGAGCGCGAGGGCGAGTAGCCCCCGGGCGCAACCCGCCCCGCTCCTGGCGCGAGAATCCGGGAGATGGGCCACGTCGGAGACATCCGGGCGCCTCGCGAAGGCCCCCGCTCGGGCAGGGGAGGTGGGCGCCCGGGCTCGGGGACACCGCCCGCCGGCCTGCCTGTGCTCCCTGGGGACGGCGTGGCGTACGGCACCGAGCCTGGCCGCCCGCCGCGCGCGTCGGTGGCGGACACTTCGTTCCACCCCCGGAACGGTCCTCCGGAGCGACCCGCGCTAGGCTCCGACCCTCTCGAGCAGCCGCCGTCCCACTCCACGGCCGATGAGGAACCCGCCATGTCTTCTTCCTCGCGCGTCCCCTCTGCCTTCGCCCGGCTGGCCCAGCACATCCTCAAGTCGCCGGCGGGCCCCATCCCCCGCGTGGGCCCCAAGGCGCCGGAGCGCGGCGGCCTCCCGGGGGGCAACAAGGATGGCTTCAAGAGCCAGGTGCCCACCACGGGCCAGCCGACGCTGGGGGGCCAGGAGCGCGCCCCGCCGCGCAGGGTGGCGGAGCTGGTGCCCCCTGGGCTGGAGAAGCTGGTGGGCAAGCAGGAGCTGGGCGTGCGCTTCGGCTCGGACGCGGCGCTCCTGTCCGCGCACCTGCAGCCCTCGGGCATGTCCGGCTCCGAGCGCGCCACCCGGCTGTGGGCCTTCTTCGCCGCGTACGCGGAGACGGCCGCCGCCCAGCCGCCCCAGAAGGAGGGCCAGGAGGCCTTCCGGGAGTCGCTGGAGGGCCACGGCTTCGCGGAGCTGCGCGACGCGAACACGGGGAAGGACGGCGTGACGCAGGGGCTGTGGGTGCTGGAGGCCCGCACGCCCGACGAGGCCCGCGAGCGCGTGGCCAGCGTCCGGCTGGAGCCGCCCCCGGAGGTCCGCCACTCGGAGGCCGCGGTGCGCGCCGAAGGGACCGTCGACCCGGGGCTCGCGGCCCAGGCCCGGGGCCCGGACTCGCTGCGAGGCGCGCCCGCGCCCATCGCGATGCGGCCGGCGGAGTCCCAGGAGCGGGACGAGGGCGAGCCGGACGACGAGGGCCTCCCGCGCCGCACGACGAACAAGAAGCTGGGCGCGATGATGCTCTGGAACGTGCTGCACCGCTTCCGCGACGACGCCGAGGACGGCTCGGTGGCGCAGGGGCAGTGGGACCGGGTGGCCTTCGGGGCGGTGCTGGCCCTGGTGGGAATCGCGCTCGTCGTGCTGGCGCTCGTCAGCCTCTAGGGCGGGCGAGGGGGACTCTTCCGGTCCGCGTGCGAAAAGTCTCGGCCCCCGCCGGCTTGTGGTACGTTGCCGCACCCATTGGCAACCGACGACCTCACACTCGTCAAGCGCGTCCGGAGCGGCGACCAACGCGCCTTCAAGCTCCTCGTCGAGCGTTACCAGCGCAAGGTGTACGCAGTCGCGCTCGGCATGCTCAAGGACAAGGAGGAGGCGATGGACGTCTCCCAGGAGGCGTTCGTCAAGGTCTACAAGTACCTGGACCACTTCAAGGGCGACTCGTCCTTCTACACGTGGCTCTACCGCATCACCGTGAACATCTGCATCGACGTGCTGCGAAAGCGCGGCGGTGGAGGCGAGGCGGTGGAGTTCGACGAGAGCCAGGCCATGGACCTGTCCGAGGCGCGCATCGGCGCTTTGGGCAGCCGCCTGGGCACCAACCCCCAGAAGAGCGCGCTCAGGCGGGAGCTGGCGGAGAAGATTCAGGAGGCCCTGAGCACGGTGCCGGAGAAGCACCGCGCCATCCTGCTGCTCCGGGAGATCGAAGGCATGTCCTACGAGGACCTGGCCCGCACGCTCGATATTCCCAAGGGCACCGTGATGAGCCGGCTGTTCCATGCCCGGGCCAAGGTCCAGAAAATCCTGAGTGAATACCTGGAGTTGGACGAAGCGAAGAGCGGCGTGGGGAACGAATGAAGGGCCCTCGAATATCTGAGGGGACCCGGCGTCACAGCCACAGCATTCGCAGCTTCCACCACCGAGCAGGGTGAAGGTTATGGCCGGAAATCCCGCATGTGAGCGTTTCGTCCCCATGCTCTCTCCGTACGTCGACGGAGAGCTGACGCCCGCGGAGCGGGTGAACGTGGAGCGGCATCTCACCGCCTGCCGAGACTGCACCGGGCGCGCGGCGGACCTGCGCGCCGAGTCGGGCCTGCTCCGGGTCGGCCTGGACATGGCGGTGGACGACGTCGACTTCAAGGACTTCGCCCAGAAGGTCATGGCGCGGGTGACGCCGGAGAAGCCGCCCCTGCTGGAGCGGCTCAAGCTGGCCCTGTCGGAGATGTTCCTCTACCAGCGCACGGCGATGGTCTCCTCGCTGGCCACCGCGGCGGTGCTGGTGGCGGTGGGCCTGCCGCTGCTGCTCAGCGACAGGGCCCCGGTGGGCTACGGCGCCGAGCGCATGACGGTGAAGTCCATCCAGCCCTACCAGGACGCGCGCGTGGCGCCCGTGGTGATGGAGACGGACAATGGTGGCACCATCATCTGGCTGGTCGACGAGGAGACGCAGGACGACCCGTCCCAGGAGGACGAGGAGCAGGGCGAGGACATTGGGGGCGGCCTTCGCGGCGGCAAGGGAGTAAAACCCCTGGGCAAGCCGAAGTCGGAAGTGGAGCGGCCCTCGGGAGGTCCCCTGTGATGAGACACATGTCGTCCGGCCGCGTGTTGCTGGCCGTGCTGGGCCTGGGCGTGCTCATGCCGCTGGTGAGCCAGGCCCAGGAGGAGCAGAAGGTCCGCGTGCAGGTGGAGGTGGTGCTCGCCTCCAAGAAGGGCTCGGAGGTGGACCCTCCGGAGCTGGCGAAGATGAAGGAGCAGTTCCAGAAGCAGAACTTCAACTTCACCTCCTTCAAGCGGCTGTCCAACGACACGCTGGACGTCACCGCGAAGCAGTCCACCGAGGTGAAGCTGCCCAACGGCAGCAACGCGTCGCTGCAGTTGGTGGGCATGAAGGACGGCACCGCCACCGTGCGCGTGGCCATCCCCCGCCAGCCCACGCTGGACGTGGAGCTGGGCCGTCAGGGCGCCGTCTACCAGAAGGCCGGCAAGCACGTGGGCGGAGAGCTCATCCTGGTGCTCTCCCCGCCCTCGAAGTAACCCCGGGCCGGCCGCGTCACGCTGGGGCCGGCCAAGGTCTTCTCGGGACTTCAGGCGGCCCGGTCCACCGCGAGCGCCACGTCGCTGAAGTCCGTCTCGTCCACCTCGAAGGGCTCCTCGACGCGCGAGGCCGCCGGGGCCACCGTCGCCTGACGGGGCTCGGCCTGGTCGGCGCGCTCGTGCTCCAGGTGGATGCGCAGCCCGTCGAACATGGTGTCGAACGCGCGGTAGACGCGGTCCACCATGGCCAGGGCGTCGCGGCGCACCTCGGGCTCCAGCACCATGGCCTCCAGCTCCGCCGCCAGCTCCTGCTCGAACATGGCGTGCTGCGCCTCGGCCTGCATGTGGTGGTCGGAGAAGTACTTGAGCCGCTCGTCCGCGCCCTGCGCCGCGCTGACGATGGCGGTGCGGCTGAAGAACACGTGGCTGGTGGACTCCAGCGCCCACAACAGGACGATGCGCAGCCGGTCATCCACCGGCCGGTACACCTCGCTGATGATGGCGTAGGCGGCGTCGCGCGTCTTCGCGTGCGCCTTGCCGTAGAGCGCGCCGATGCTCAGCGAGCCCCCGGTGAGCTGGGCGATGTCGTCCTCGAACCACTGGTCATGACCGCCCTCCTCCGCGTGGTGGCGCGTGGCGAGCATCTTGAGATGAGCGTCCTGGATGAAGTGCGCGTTGAGGCGCAGCACGTCCTGGAACGTCATCACCCAGAACGTCAGGCGCGGCGCGAACGCCATCACCTGCTCAATCGGGCGGTCCTGCTTCAGGTCCGAGAAGAAGGGGTGTGAGGCGAACCGCTCCTCGCACACCGCGATGTGTTGGAGCACGGCCTTCATGGATGTCCCTCCCAGATGCGGATGCTTGGACTCCGCTCGGCCCTGGCGGAGTGTCTTGTCGAAGCGCCCAGGCCCACGCAGGGGAGATGTGTGGGCTTGGAGGCCAGCGGTGTGCGCTACCAACTGATGTTGTACGTACAGGCCCCATCTCCCCGGCGACGGCAACTCCTGGGGTCATGTTCAATACGCACCCAAAGCGAATCCTTGGGGCGGAATTTGTCGGTGATTGCCTCCAGGAGGCCGTAGTTCAGGTCGCACGGGTAGGGATTGTCGCAGCGCATCCTCGCGTTGCGCTTGTCCACGGGCTCGAAGTGGTAGCCGCCGATGTTGCCCTTGCCGCGGTGGTTCATGCCGTAGGCCAGGTTCACGCCGCGCAGCCCCTTCTCCAGCGTGTCGATGTCCGGCGGGAAGTGCGCGCTGTCCGGAATCTTCCGGCCAATCGTTCGCACCGTGCTGGGCCCAATCTTGTCGAACACCAGGCTGAAGGACTTCAGCAGGGCGGACATCGGGTACCAGGTCTTGGCCTCCAGCGGGGTGATGCCGTTCTCCGCGAGGATGCGCAGCGCCCGCGCCTGGGCCAGCTCCATCCCGTTGACGATGGCGAGGATGGACTGACCGATGACCTCGATGCCCTGGTAGGACGCGAAGGCCGGAGGGGAGGGATGGACGGAGGGGGTCTTCAATTCCATACGGGGTTGTCCTCGCGATTCGATGCCACGCATTGAACCGGGTTTCGCGGGTATTTTCAAATTGACTGATATGTTCAAACTTTTCCGTTGCGGTGGATGTTTTGGATTGGGGCGGGGCTGACCCATGTCTCACTGTCTCGTGTCTGATTCCAGACAGTCAGGTGCGGCGTGGGACGTGGGGGCGGGTGTGCCCATGCGGGGCTGGGAACATTGGGTGCGGAGATCGCCGCACGGACTGAAAAAATGGCAGTCCTTCCAGCCCTCCGGGAGGGGGCGAGTGG
>NZ_SRLW01000223.1:0-16910 GCF_006518215.1 Myxococcus sp. AB025B | reverse complement strand
GGATTCAGGTCCACCTCGTGGTCCACCTGGATCACCTGCTTGCGCGGGGCGGCCACGGGCGGTGGTCGCTCGGAGGAGGACCTCCAGCCGTGCCACGCCACGACTCCAACGGTGGCGTGCACGAGGCCGGAGATGAGCAGCGTCCACGCGAGGCCATGGCGGCTGCGTCGCGGGGGCGGCGGTCCCAGGATGATGCTCGCGATGTCGTCGTCGCGACGAGGCGCGGGCTCAGGGAGTGACACGCCCGTCCTCCGCCGTGAGGGGGGCCTCGGTGGGCTCCGGACGCACGGTGCCGAACGCGACCTTGGTGAGCCCCGCCTCCTTGAGCTGGTCCAGCACGAAGATGACGCGGCGATGGGGAACGGCGCCGTCCGCCTGGATGACGGCGCGCAGCTCCGCGTCCTTCGCCAGCGCCTGGCGCGCGCCGTCCCGCAGCGCGACGTCGGAGACCTCCTCGCCGTTCACCAGCACCTGGCCCGTGGAGGTGAGCGCCACCGCGTAGGCCGTCTGCACGTGCTCGCTCTGGGCCGCCTTGGGAAGGTCCAGGGGCACGGCGGGGCTGTCCACCAGCCGCGCGGTGACCATGAAGATGATGAGCAGCACCAGCATGATGTCCACGAGGGGCGTGACGTTGATGCCCTCGATCAACCCACCGCGAGGCTGCGTTCCGCCGGCCATGCTCAGGCGCCTCCGTTCCGCTCACGGGCGGAGACGTAGGCCAGCACCAGGTTGGTCAGCGCCTCCGCGTCCGCGAGGATGCTGGCGATGCGGCGCTGGAAGTAGTTGTAGGCGGCGACGGCGGGCAGGGCCACGCCGATGCCGACGGCGGTGGCCACCAGCGCCTCGGCGATGCTGCCCATCACCGCGTTGGAGGCGACCTGGCTGGTGCCGGAGGGCGCGCCCTGCGTCTTGCTCAGCGCCTCGAAGGCCAGCAGCACGCCGATGACGGTGCCGAACAGGCCGATGAACGGCGCGTTGTTGCCCAGCGTGCCCAGGAAGGCCAGCCGGTTCTCCAGCGTGGAGCGCTCGATGGCGAGCGCGCTCTGCATGCCCTTCTCCGCGGCCGTCATGCCCTGCGGCGCGAGCCTCAACCCCGCGCGCGCCACGGCGGCGCCCACCGACGTGCGCTTCTCCAGCGTGGAGATGGCGGCGGGGAAGTCGCCCGTGGACAGCGTCGCCTCCAGCGCGCCGGACAGCTCGCGGACCCGGTCCTGCTTGGTGCGGAACAACCACCAGCGCTCGAGGATGACGCCCAGGCTCACCAGCGACAGCGCGAACAGGAGCCAGAGCACCCAGTTGGCGCCCCAGTGGATGAAGACATCCTTGACGATTTCGACGATGTGCATGGGTCGGGTCCTCGAGGTCGTCGGTGGGGCGCGGTGCAGCCCCGGAGGCAGCCTGTGTGAAGCCGGTGCCTCCGGGGTCAGCCCGCCAGGACTTCAGCGCAGCTGCAGGAACGAGAAGATGAGGCCGTCGGAGCTGAAGACCCGCCTGCCGCTCTGGTCGGTCAGCTCACGGAAGTGGGTGAGCGAGGAGTTGTTGGTGAACTCGGTGAAGAGCAGGCGGTTGTCGTCCGCCTCGTAGAGGAACGTGCTGCCGGAGGAGGCGGGCAGCGTGTTCACCGCGGTGGCGGTGAAGGTGCTCAGGTTGAGCTGCCAGAACTTCCAGGCCGGGGCGCTGGCGACCAGTCGCGGGTGGGCCTCCGGGTCCACCGTGTAGCCCTGCTCGTCCAGCACGCGCAGGTATGCGGTGCCGCTGGGGCCGCGCACCAGCGAGCCCGTGGTGGTGCCGTTGGTCAGCCCCGACAGCTCGCGGTAGAAGTTCGCGTCGAACGCGCCGCTCTCCGGGTTGAAGCGGATGAGGCAGGGCGTCGCGGCCTTGTCCGCGCCCTTCAGGCGGTTGACGGCGGAGCCGTACGCCTCGGTGGCCAGGTACACCTGGTTGTCCGGGCCGACGACGCTGTCACGCACCCAGCCGCAGCGGTTGTCCGTGACGACCTTGACCGAGTCGTTCGTGGTGTCGATGACCACCACGCCGGCCTGGTTGATGACGGCGATGTCCGCGCTGGGGCGCCAGGCGATGGGGATGATGAGGCGGGTGCCCACGCGCACCGGCATGGTGGAGAAGGACGTGAGCGCGCCCTCGATGGCCAGGCCCGGCAGGGGGATGGCGCTCGTCACGGACATCGCGGTGGGGTTCCACACGATGATCTGCGCCGTGTGGGCGTCCACGAAGTACGCCTTGGTGTCGGAGATGAACTGGAACTGGTGCTGGTACTCCTCGATGTTGTCGATGCCGCGGCCCTTGAAGCTGACCTCGCCGTCGGACTCGAGCTTGCCCTTGGAGGTGATCTTGAACCGCTCGACCTTGGCCTCCTCGCTGTGGCTGACGAACAGCACGCCCGCCTTGCGGACGCCGGAGCCGAGCGCGCGGCCGGGAATCTCCACGGCGTCCTTGAGGGAGATCTTCTCGGTCTGGTCGACCGAGCGCAGCAGCGCCACGTAGCTGATGGCCTCGCCGTCGACGCTCGACTGGGTGATGGCGGCGTAGAGCGGGCCGTCGTAGTCGGCCTCGTCGGAGTCCTCGTCGTCACCGCAGCCCGTGAGGAGCGACAGCGCGAGCGCCGCGGCGGTGATGCGCGACAGGGGGAAGAACGAACGGACCTTCATGGGGGGATTTCCTTTCACGACGTTGCGAGATGATGCGTGGGGACTGAGTCAGAGCTCGGCGACCAGCTTGGCGGACACGCCGCGGCCGGGGCGTTGCACGCCGTAGAAGTCCATGGCGATGGCATCGGTGAGGTTGCGCACGTCGACCGTCCAGCTCAGCGTCGCGCGAGCGGTCCGCGTGACGTACGTGACGGCGAGCGAGTGCAGCAGCTGCGAGGGGATGCGCGACTTCGAGTCCTTGCTGCCCAGCCCCTCCCAGCCCCGGTAGAAGGTGTTGACGAAGCGGGTGTGCCAGGACAGCGACAGCTCGTCGCGCGCGGAGGCCAGGCCGCTCAGTTGGAAGCGGGCGCTGCCGTTGGCCAGCAGCGAGGGCCGGCCGGGCAGGCGCTGTCCGTCGAACGCCCCGAAGTTGCCCTCGGAGGAGGCGTTGCGGATGTCCTGGAAGGTCGCGTTGCCATCCAGCGAGAGGTACTGGCCCGGCGAGGTCCAGCCCGCCGCGCCCGTGGCGCCCAGGATGCGGGCCGCGAAGACGTTCTGGTAGGTGAAGTAGCCCTCGCGGCCGATGGGCATGATGAACTGGTCGGTGAGGCGGGCGAAGCCCAGCGCGCCGCCGCGGAAACTGCCCCGGGGCGTCTCGCCGCTGTCGAACGCGAGCTCCAGGTTGACGTTGTGGCTGGTCTCCGGCTCCAGGGTGAGGTTGGAGTCGATGAGCATGCCGTCGCCGAAGATCTCATCGGGGCCGGGCAGGCGCGTGGCCCACTCGTACGCGGCCTTGGCGGTGAGCCGGGGCGTCACGTGGTAGCGCAGCGAGTCGCCCACGCCGAAGTTGTAGGTGTCCCGGTCGACGGGCGCGAAGGCGCCGCTGGCGCTGATGCGCTCCGCGCGCGCCAACTGCACGTAGCTCTTGGCGAAGGCGATGTTCTCCAGCCGCTCGTCGAGTGCATCGAGCTCGTGCTCCAGCCCCGTCACGAGGTTGAACAGGCTCCGGTCCCCCGTGAGCGGGTCCTGTTGTCCCAGCCGCGCCAGCGCGCGGTCCTCTCCGGCGCGCGTCACGTACGTGGGCGCCACGGCCAGGCGCAGCATCTGGTTCGGGGCGAAGGTCCACCCGGCGTTGGCCCGGAGGAAGGCCGTGTGCTGTCCCACCCGCCGGTCGATGGCGCGGGACTGCAGCTCCCCGGGCTGGGGCAAGGTGAGGATGCAGCGGCCGAACCAGTCGTAGGCGCAGGAGCCCAGGTCCGTCAGCGAGGCGCGGCGGTAGACGTAACCCCCCACGGCGTCCAGCACGAGGTCGCGCCCGGCGAGCTGCTCGAAGCGGAGCGTGGCGCCACCGGAGCGGTTGCTCGTGTCGACGTCGCCATACGCGTTGCTCATGGTGGCGTCGTGCTGGACCTCCTTGGTGGAGGCGGAGCCGAAGACGCGCAGGCTGAGCCTGCGGGCCCAGGGCCGGTTCAGCACGCCGACCTCCACGCCGCCGCCGCCCGCGCGGAAGGCGTCATGGAAGCGCGGCAGGCGCGCGTCGTGGATGCGGCCCTCGGCGTCGTCCACCTGCACGTCCACCCGGTAGTCGTTGGGGCTGGAGTCGAAGAAGCCGCTGGCGCGGACGAACATCCCGGAGCCGGTGCCGTGCTGCGCGCTCGCCGTCACCCGGTGCGTCTCGAACGAGCCCAGCTCATACGAGGCCGAGGCGCCCGTGCGCTGGAGGTTCTCCGCGGTGACGATGTGCACCGCGCCCCCCAGCGCGTCCGCGCCGAAGCGCGCCGGCACCACGCCCTGGTACAGCTCCATGCGCTGGACCAGGTTGACGGGCACGTTCGCGAAGTCCGGTCCGAAGCCGGCGAGCTCCAGCGGGACGCCGTCGATGAAGAAGCGCACCTGGTCCTCGGACAGGCCCGCCAGCGAGAAGCGCGCGCGGCTGCCCAGGCCCCCTCCACGCCGCACGTCGACGCCCTCGGTGCGCGCCAGCGCCTGGGCCATGTCCACGGCCTCTCGCTGGAGGTTCTCCGTCTCGATGACCTTCACCGACTCGGCGGAGCGACGCCGGCGGTTCGCCACGGACTCGCCCTCCACCGTGACCTCGATGGCCTCCTGGGTGACGTCCACGGGCGCGGTGGTGATGACCGGCGGTGGCTCGGTGGGCTCGCCCTGCGACGAAGGCCTGCGCGGCGCGGGCTCCTCCGATGCGGTCGGCTCGGAAGCGACGTCTCGCGCCTGGCCGGGAGCCTCCGTCACCACGGTGGGCTCGGGGGTGACGGGGAGCCGGAACTCGTAGCTGTAGGCGATGCGCGAGGGGACGGCGACCCCGTCACGTCGCGCGGGCTCGAAGCGGAAGCGCAGCGCGGCGTCCTTCGCCGCCTCGTCGAAGCCGTGGCCCTGGGGGTCCAGGACCTGCGCCTCGATGACGCCGCCCTGGTCATCCAGCGTCAGCTTCAGCCGGACGGTGGCCTCCAGCCCGGCCTGCTCCGCCTCGGCCGGGTAGGGCGCCTCGATGAAGGTCACCAGCTTCGGCGGCACCACTGACGGCGGCGTTGCCTCCGCGCCAGGAGGGGGCCCACCGTCGACCTGCGCCCACACGGGCAGCGGCGCGGCCAGGCACGCCAGCAGCGCCGCGCCCTGGAACACGCGCCCCGCTCCACGTCGGGCGTGGATTATGAAAATGGTTCGCATTTTCATTATCGAGGTCGTTTATTCCCGGGGTGCCATTGATGTCAAGGGTTGGGGGTTGAGTCAGGCTGCGCGGGCGTGAGGAGACTTCATGTCCCGGAGCTTTTCCGCGACCATGAAGGAAAGCTGGAGCGCCTGGTCTCCGTTCAGGCGAGGGTCGCAGTGCGTGTGGTAGCGGCTGTGGAGGTCGTCCTCGGTGACGGCGAGCGGGCCGCCCAGGCACTCGGTGACGTTCTGGCCGGTCATCTCCAGGTGCATGCCGCCGGCGTGGACGCTCTCGGCGGCGGCGACCTCCAGGAAGGTCTTCACCTCGGAGAGGATGCGGTCGAAGGCGCGCGTCTTGTAGCCGTTGCTGGCCTTGTGGGTGTTGCCGTGCATCGGGTCGATGGACCAGATGACGGGGCGGCCGTCGCGGCGGGTGGCGGTCATGAGGCGGGGCAGACAGTCGGCGACCTTGTCGGAGCCGAAGCGGCCGATGAGCGTGAGGCGGCCCGGGAGGGCGTCCGGGTTGAGGGCGTCCATCAGGCGCAGCAGGTCATCGGGCTCCATCGTGGGGCCGCACTTGACGCCAATGGGGTTACGGATGCCGCGCATGAACTCGACGTGGCCGCCGTCGAGCTGGCGGGTGCGCTCGCCAATCCAGAGCATGTGGGCGGAGCCGTCGTACCAGTGGCCGCTGGAGGACTCCTGGCGGGTCATCGTCTCCTCGAAGTTGAGGAGCAGGGCCTCGTGGCTGGTGAACAGGTCCACGGGGATGGGGGACGGCGCGTTGTGTTCGGCGGTGGGGCTGAGCGCGTTGATGAAGCACAGCGACTCGAAGATGGAGTCGGCGAGCTTGCGGTAGTGGTCGGCGCCGGGCGTGCCGGCGACGGAGTCGAGCGACCACTGGTGCAGGTTGCACAGGTCCGCGTAACCGCTCTGGGCATAGGCCCGGAGCAGGTTCAGCGTGGCGGAGGACTGGTGGTAGGCCTTGAGCAGGCGCTTGGGGTCGGGCGTGCGCTCCGCGGCGTCGAAGTCCATGCCGTTGATGATGTCGCCGCGATACGCGGGGAGGGTGACGCCGTCGAGCGTCTCCACGGGGCTGGAGCGCGGCTTGGCGAACTGGCCGGCGATGCGGCCCACCTTCACCACGGGCCTGCCGCCGGCGAACGTGAGCACCAGCGCCATCTGGAGGATGAGGCGGAAGGTGTCGCGGATGTTGTCGGAGGTGAACTCCTTGAAGCTCTCCGCGCAGTCGCCGCCCTGGAGCAGGAAGGCCTTGCCCTGGGCGACCTGGGCCAGGGCGGAGGTGAGCCGGCGCGTCTCCGCGGGATTCACCAGCAGGGGCAGCCGGGACAGCTCATCCTCGACCTGCGTGAGGGCTCGCGCGTCCGGATAGTCCTCCGGCATGTACTTCACGGGCTTCTGCCGCCAGGTGCGGGGGTTCCAGGTTCGGTTCATCGGGAGGGGGCCGTTTCCAGAGGGGTGCCAGGCGTCGCCGGCAGCAGGCCGTTCGCGACGCAGTAGGCGAGGTATCGGAAGAAGAGGGGGCGGTCCGCGGGGGGGCAGGTGATGGCCGTGCCCTCCAGGGCGTGATGGAGGCGCTGACAGCGGATGGGCCCCAGGCCGAACGCGGGTTGGGAGTCACCGGAGCGCAGGTCGAAGAAGGCCAGCGTGGTGGTGTTGTCGGCGGTGCCCGCGCGCTCGGCGACCTGGGCGCGCCACTGGGGGACGGGGAGCAGGTCCACGGGGTAGCCGTACTCGCGCACCCAGCGGAACAGGTCCGGCAGGCGCACGTCGGGGACGGGCGTGACGTTGAACACCGTGCCGGGCGTGGCCGTGCGCGACAGCTTGACGATGGCGCGCGCCACGTAGTCGACGGGCGTCCACGTCTCGCCCACCTCGAGCATCGGCAGCGTGCGGGCGGGGATGCCCGCCAGGAGGATTCGCCAGACCAGGTCCTGCGGGTTGACGATGGCGGTGTCGGTGGCTCCGACGACGCGGCCCAGCCGGTACACGGCGACGGGCAGGCCGCGCTCGGACGCCTGTTGCACGAGCCGCTCCGCGACCCACTTGCTCTGCTGGTAGCCGTCGCGCAGGCCGGGGTGCGCGGGCACGAAGTCCTCGGGCACCTCGGGGCTGACATCGGCCTGGGGCGCCACGGCCAGCGTGGACACGTAGTGGAAGGGCTTGGGCCGCACGGCGGCGGCCAGCCGCAGCAGCTCGCGCGTGCCCCGGACGTTGACGGCCTGGAGGCTGCCGTACTCTCGCACCACGCTCACCACGGCGGCGTTGTGCAGGATGACGTCGCACTCGGCCGCGAGCCCATGGAAGCGCGCGCTGTCGAGCCCGAGCGAGGGCTGGGTGAGGTCCGACGGGAGCGCGAGGACGCGCTCGCCGAGGCCCTCGGTCGACAGCCGCTGTGACGTCATCGCCGCGCGGATGCGCTCCAGGGCCTGGGCTTCGTCCTTGGCTCGCACCAGGCACACCACGCGCGCCTGGGTCTGGCGCAGGAGCTGGTCGAGCAGGTGCGCGCCGACGAAGCCGGTGGCGCCGGTGAGCAGCACCTGGCGGGGCTCGGGGAACAGCGCCTCGAAGGTGCGCGCGGCTCCCGTCGTCGCGGGAGGCGCGAGGCGGGGGACGATGTCCTCGGACAGCTCGGCGTCCGCGAGCATCGTCGTGCTCGGGCCGGAGGTGTCGTGGCCGCTGGACTCGCCGTGCTCCAGCGCCTGGGCGAGCGCGGCGGCCGTGGGGTAGCGGAACACCGTGGCGACGGGGACCTCGCGGCCCAGGGCGATGCCCAGGCGGTTGGCCACCTGGATGCTCTGGAGGGACTGGCCGCCGCGGTCGAAGAAGTCATCCTGCGCGGTGAGGCCCGTGGCGCCCAGGACCTCCTCCCAGATGCCGAGCACCACGCGCTCCAGCGCCGTGGTGGCCTGCGCCGTCCGGGTGGTGGGGTCGACCAGGGCCGCCTTGCGCAGCTCGGCGCGGTCGATCTTCCCGGTGCTGGTGCGAGGCAGCCGCTCGGCGAACACGATGGCGCCGGGCACCATGGGGGCCGGCAGGTTCGCGAGCAGGTGCTTGCGCAGGTCCGCGGCGGACGGTGCCGGGGACTCCGCGACGATGTGCGCGCACAGCCGGCGAGCGCCACCCGGGAGCGTCTGGCCCACCACCGCGGCCTCGCGCACGCCGGGGTGGCCGAGCAGCACCGTCTCCACCTCGGCGGGGTCGATGCGGTGTCCGCTGATCTTCAGCTCGTCGTCCACGCGGCCGACGAAGACCAGCTGTCCGTCCTCGCGCAGCCGGGCCTTGTCGCCGGTGCGGTAGGCGCGGGGCTGGCCGGGCAGCGCGGCCAGCGAGATGAAGCGGGCCTTGTCCAGCTCCGGGCGTCCCAGGTAGCCGCGCGCGAGCGCGCCACCCAACAGGCACAGCTCGCCCTCGGAGCCCCGGGCGACGATGCGACCGTGCGCGTCCACCAGCGCCGCGCGCACGCCGGGCAGCGGCACGCCGATGGGGACCTCGTCACGCTCGGACGTGAGGCCGGTCGCGTCAGCGAGCGAGGTCGTCGTGTCCGAGCGCATGCTGGGCAGAGGCGCGCCGATGGGGACCCCGTCGCCGCGATCGGACGAGGAGCCATGCGCGTCAGCGAGCAAGGTCGTTGTGTTCGAGCGCATGCCGAGCCGGGGCACGCCGATGGCGACCTCGTGACGCTCGGACGTGGGGACGTTCGCTTCACCGAGCGAGGTCGTGTCCGAGCGCATGCCGGGCAGAGGCACGCCGATGGCGACCTCGTCACGCTCGGACGAGGAGCCATTCGCGTCGGCGCGCAAGGTCGTCGTGTCCGCGCGCACGTCGGGCATCGGCAGCTCGGACGTGGGGGTCTTCGCATCGCTGAGCGAGGCCACCGTCGCCACCACCGTGGCCTCCGTGGGGCCGTAGGTGTTGAGCAACTCCACGCTCGGGCCCACCGTGGCGCGCCATCGGGCGACCCGCTCCGGGAGCGCGGCCTCGCCGCCGATGATGACCGTGCGCAGGGAGGAGGGCAGCTTCGCCGCGCCCGTGGACACGGCATAGGCCAGCTCGTGCCAGAAGGCGGTGGGCAGGTCGAGCACGGTGATGCCGTGGGCCGCGCAGGCCTCGAGCAGGCGCGGCACCGACTGGAGCATCTCGTCGGTGCGCAGCACCAGGCGTCCGCCCACACACAAGGTCAGGAAGACCTCCTCCACGCTGGCGTCGAAGTGCAGCGGCGCGAACTGGAGGACCCGGTCCTCGCGGGTGAAGCGGTAACGGTGCGTGGCACCCGCGACGAAGTGCGCCAGCGCGTCGTGGGATATCTGCACGCCGTTGGGCTGGCCCGTGGAGCCGGACGTGTAGATGACGTACGCCAGGTGCTCACCGGCGGCGCGCGTGGGCTGCTCGGCGGCGGCGACGTCGCGCCGCTGGATGTCCAGGTGCCCCGAGGCGCGAGGGCTCGCATCGGTGGCCTCGACGGCATCGGAGGGGAGCACGAGCAGCGAGGGCGTGGCGTCCTCGAGGATGGCCGAGGCGCGGGATGCGGGGCCGTTCGGGTCGAGCGGCAGGTAGCCCGCGCCGGAGCGGAGGATGCCCAACGACGCGATGATGGCGTCGAGCCCGCGAGGCACCTTCACCGCCACGGGTGTGTCGGCGCGCGCGCCCTGCTCGGTGAGCCGGGCCGCGAGCGCTCCGGAGGACTCCCACAGCTCGCGGTACGTGAGCCGGAACCCGCCGTGCTCCAAGGCGATGGCGTCCGGCTGCTCGCGGACCTGCTGCTCCATCAGCTCGAGGACGGGCCGGGGCGCCGTGGGGAGCGGGCCGCCGTCGAGCAGCGAGGCCGCGGCGGAGGAGGAGACCCCCGCGCCCTGGCCACGCACGGGCGCATCCGGCGCGCCCAGCCAGGTGTCGAGCGCCTGGAGGAACTCGCGCTGGTGGCTGTCCACCGTGCGCGCGTCGTAGCAGGAGGGGTTCGCGTCGAAGTCGACGCGCAGGCCGCCGCCGTCGGAGCGGGCGTACATGCCGATGGAGAGGTCCTCCACCGGGCCCGCGGAGATGTTGTGCGCGATGCCGGGCAGCCCCGCGAAGCGCAGGCCGTAGTCGAACGGCATGATGTTGACCACGGGCCCGAACAGCTTGCGCTGACCACCCACGCGGCGCAGGTCGCGGCGCAGCTGCTCGTAGCGGTAGCGCAGGTGCGGCCGGGACGCCTTCAGCTCCGCGGCGATGTCGCGCGCCAGCGACGCGAGCGAGGCGTCCGCCGCCACGGGCACGCGCAGGGGCACGATGTTCATCGCCATGCACGGCACGCGGATCGCCGCCGAGCCCAGCCGCGTCATCACCGGCAGCCCCAGCACTACCTCGGGCGCGCCCGAGCGCTGGTGGAGCCACGCGGCGGCCGCGGCGAGCACCAGGTCCGGCCACGTCAGGCCCACCTGCTTCGCCACGCCCTGCATCCGCTCCACGTCGACCTTCTCGAGCTGCCGCGTGGCGCGGACGAAGGTGGCGGACATGGGCGCGGGCGGGGCCAGCGTCACCGGCAAGGGCGCGTCCGTGAGCCGGCCGACCCAGAACTCACGGTCCTTCTCGAGCTGCGGCCCCGCGCGGTACGCGGCGTCCTCGTCCAGCACGGGGCGCAGGGGGCCGAAGCCCGCGGGCGCGGCCTTCCCCGTGACGCGCGAGGTGTAGAGGTCCGCCACGCGGCGGGCGAGCAGCGAGAAGCCGAACCCGTCCATCGCGATGTGGTGGACGCGCTGGAACCAGAACCAGCGCTCGGGACCGGCCTTGAACAGGACCTGCGCGAAGAGGGGCCCACGGGTGAGGTCCACGGTGTGCGTCAGGTCCTCGCGCATCCAGGCCTGGGCGGCGGCCCACGGGTCCTCGGCGGACGTCAGGTCGACGTGCTGGAGCGCCCAGTCCACCCGCGGCGTGACCTGCTGCGAGGGGCCCGCCTCCGTGGTCTCGAAGCGCGCGTGGAGGGCCTCGGCCTCGGAGACGGTCTGCCGGACGGCGGCCTCGAAGTGCGCGGGGTCGATGGCGCCGCGCAGCTCGATGCACTCGCCGGCGTTGTAGATGGGGCTGGCGAGGTCGAGCTGCTGACCGACCCAGATTCCGTGCTGCGCCGCGGAGAGCGGCCAGGGTGCGGCGTGTGATTCGGGCATCGCCAGATCCTTCTGGGGGACGTCGAGCGGGAGCGAGGTGGGGGAGGCCTCGCTCCGGCAGCGGTGCACTACGAGCGGGCGGACACCTGGACGCTGCTGGCGTCCGGGAGCGGGAGCGTCATGGCGCCGAGCATCGAGTACCACTCGGTCAGCGTGGGGCGTTCGGCCAGCTCCACGAAGGAGGACTCGAAGCCGTGGCTCCTCCAGCGCTCCACCAGGCTCATCAGGCGGATGGAGTCCAGGCCGAGCTCGAGCAGGTTCGCGTCCTCACCCACCTCCTGCACGGACTGCTGGAGCATCTCCGCGACCTCCGCGCGAATCTGCTGCCGGGTCAGGCGCGGGAGCGTCGTCGGCCCGGGCGCGCCCAGCATCTCCAGGACCTGCTGCGTGGTGGTGGTGACCGCGCACAGCTTCGCGGCGTAGTTGAGCGCGAGGTGGTGGTGGTCGAGCGAGAAGTCACCCAGCGCGTCCGCGACGAGGAAGGGCTGGATGTGGCTCATGAAGCCATCGCTGGCCGTCTGCAGGCAGCCGATGTGCGCGTAGATGCCGCAGATGATGAGCTGATCCCTCCCGAGCGCGCGCATCGTGTTCAGCAGGTCCGTGCGGCGGAACGCGCTGTAGGTCCACTTGGTGAGCTGGAGGTCGACGTGGGTGGGCGCCAGCTCGTCGATGATCTTCTTCTGCTCCGGGGCGTCGGGGATGCCGCCCCCCCAGAAGTCCAGCAGGAGCCCGCGCTGCTCCGGCGTCTGGCCTCCCGGCTGCGCGGAGTACGCCACGGGGATGGCCATCGAGTGGGCGTGCTGGCGCAGCCGCTGGATGTTGGGGACCAGCTCCTTCACGGGCGACTGGCCCGGCGTGAAGGCGTTCACGAAGTAGTGCTGCATGTCGTGGATGAGCAGCACCGCGCGCTTCGGCTCGAG
Source organism: Myxococcus sp. AB025B (assembly GCF_006518215.1). Taxonomy (NCBI): domain Bacteria; kingdom Pseudomonadati; phylum Myxococcota; class Myxococcia; order Myxococcales; family Myxococcaceae; genus Myxococcus; species Myxococcus sp. AB025B. Next base: position 4,508 of record NZ_SRLW01000223.1, on the reverse strand, counting down.
CTTCCAGGCGACCTTGTTCTTGGGCAGGTCGGCGGCGCCGGGCATCGGATAGGGGGAGATGGCGGGGAGCGCCATGGGGGAAGGGCCTTTCTGGTGCGGACGTGGGGGGAGTGGGCTTCAGCGGGGCGCGTTGGGCTGACTGAGCTTCTCGCGCAGCGCCTTCTTGCTGACCTTGCCGACACCCGTCTTGGGGAACGCGTCGAGGAACTCGACCCGGTCTGGAATCTTGAAGGCCGCCAGGCCCCGCTCCCGCAGGAACGCGGTGAGCGACGTGGCCGGAGGCGGCGGGCCGCGCGGGATGACGAACGCGCAGGTGCGCTCGCCCAGGAACGCATCCGGCATGGACACGACGGCGGCGTCGTGGACCGCGGGGTGCGCCAGCAGGTGGTTCTCCACCTCTTCGGCCGCCACCTTGTCACCGCCGCGGTTGATCTGATCCTTCGCGCGGCCCTCGACCACCAGGTAGCCGTCCGGCGTCATGCGCACCAGGTCTCCGGTGCAGTAGAAGCCGTCGGAGGTGAAGGCGCGCGCGTTGTGCGTCTCCGCCTTGTAGTAGCCGCGGATGGTGTACGGCCCGCGCGTGAGCAGCTGGCCCGTCTCGCCCACCGCGACGTCCTGCCCGTCCTCGTCGACGATGCGAAGCTCGTCGTCCACGCAGATGGGGCGGCCCTGCGTGTTGACGATGCGCTCCTCGGAGTCGTCCAGGCGCGTGTAGTTGACCAGGCCCTCGGCCATGCCGAAGACCTGCTGCACGGTGCAGCCGAGCGTGGGCTTCACGCGCGCGGCGGCCTCGGCGCTGAACCTGGCGCCGCCCACCTGGAGCACGCGCAGGCTGGACAGGTCATGCCGGCGCGCCTTGGCCGAGTCCATCCACACCATGGCCAGGGGCGGCACCAGGGCGGTGATGGTGACCTTCTCCTTCTCGATGAGGGGGAAGGCCACGTCGGGGCTGGGGTGCAGGGCCAGCACCGCGGTGCCACCCGCGTAGAACGTGCCGAACACGCCCGGCGAGCTCATGGGGAAGTTGTGCGCCGCCGGCAGCGCGCACAGGTACACGCTGGAGGTGTCGAGCTGGCAGATCTCCGCGCTGGCCCGGAGGCTGTAGATGTAGTCGTCGTGCGTGCGCGGGATGAGCTTGGGCACGCCCGTGCTGCCGCCGGACAGCTGGAAGAAGGCGACGTCGTCGGGGCGGGGCTCGGTCAGCGCCACGGGTTGCGCGGCGTACAGGCTCTCCAGCGAGGTGAAGGGGCCCGCGTCGCCCACGACGAGGACGTGCTTGAGTGTGGGCGTCTTCGCCTGCACGGCGGAGGCGAGGTTGCGGTAGTCGAAGCCGCCGTGGCGGTCCGCGATGACGTAGGCGACCGCCTCGGTGAACTCGCAGAAGTAGCCGATCTCCGAGCCGCGGTGCGCGGGCAGGGCGAAGACGGGCAGGGCGCCCAGCCGGAACAGCGCGAAGCACACCTCGTGGAACGCGGCGATGTTGGGCAGCTGCACCACCACCCGGTCCCGCGCGCGGATGCCCAGGCCGTGCAGGCCCGCGGCGAGCTGGTCCACGCGCGCGTCGAGCTGCCGGTACGTGAGCCGCTCGGCGCCGGAGACCAGCGCGGTGAGGTCGCCGTGGCGCTCGGCGCGCTCGCGCAGGAGCTTGCCGAAGGTCTCCCCGCGCCAGTAGCCCGCGGCGCGGTAGCGCGCGGCATATTCCTCCGGCCAGGTGGGGCAGCCGGGGAGCCGGGACGCGGTCGTGCTCATGGCTTCACCTCGGCGCCCTGGCCCAGGCCCATGGCCTGGAGCATGGTGCGGAACTTGGCCTCGGTCTCCGCCAGCTCCGACTCCGGCTTGGAGCCCGCGACGATGCCCGCGCCCGCGAACAGCCGCAGCGAGCTCTCGTCCGCCTCCGCGCACCGGATGGTCACCGCCCACTGGCCGTCGCCGTTGGCGTCGCACCAGCCCACGGTGCCCGTGAAGTAGCCCCGGTCGAACGGCTCGATGTGGCCGATGGCCTCGTGCGCCAGCTCCGTGGGGAAGCCGCACACGGCCGGCGTGGGGTGCAGCGCCATCGCCAGCGTCAGCGAGGAGATGGACGGGTCGGCGATCTCCCCGACGATGCGGCTGGACAGGTGCCACATCGTCTGCGTGCTGACGAGCGACGGCCGGGCCGGCACCTCCAGCGTCTTGCAGAACGGACGCATCGCCTCCGCCACCGCGTCGATGACCACCGCGTGCTCGTGCAGATCCTTGGGGGACTCGAGGAGGCGGGCCGCCCGGGCCTGGTCCTCGACGGGGTCCGGGCTGCGCGCGGCGGAACCCGCCAGCGGGTTGGCCACCACCTGCATCCCGTTGCGAGACACGAGCAGCTCGGGGCTCGCGCCGATGAGCGTGCGCCGGCCCTCGCCCGCGCTGGCGCCGGGCAGGTCCACGGCGAAGGTGAAGCCGGACGGGTTGCGGCGGGCCAGGTTGTGCAGCAGCCGCTGCAGGTCGATGGGCGTGTTGGCGCTCAGGTGCAGCGAGCGCGACAGCACCACCTTGCGCAGGGGGCCGCTCTGCATGAGCTTGAGCGCCTGGGTCACGCCGTCCAGGTACGCGGCGGGCTCCGGCACCGGGCGCACCGTGTAGCGCTGCGGGAGGACGGGGGGCGGCATGGCCACGTCGTCGAACACGAGCGGGCCGGCGCGCTGGAGCGTCATCGGCACCACGAGCTGCGCGGGCGCGCGGCCGACGAAGGGCACCGCGCCCACCGCCACCGGGATGTCATGGTCCGCCTGGCGCGCGTCGCTCAGCACCTTGGCCACGCGCTCGCCCAGCCGCTCCAGCGAGCTCTGGCCGCCCACGTGCGGCACCGTGGCGAAGGTGCCCCGCGCCAACAACGTCCGGCGTGGCGAGGCGAAGAAGAAGGAGGAGCCGGCCTCGTAGCTCTCGAGCAACTGCGCCGCCAGCTTCTGGGGTGCCACTTCGGTCGTCTTCAAAGCCAACCTCCAGTCGCGGAGGACCCGGAGCGCGCATCGGACGCGACTCCCGTGGCCTTCCACTGTTTCAATCGTGAAACAAAGGTAACAAGTCGAGCAGAGAACCACGGGTGTCCGGAGGGCACGTGCTCAGGTGCCCAGGGTGGCGCCGCCGTCGACACACAGGTCGTGCAGGGTGATGTGGCGCGCGCGGTCCGACACCAGGAACTGCACCGCGTGCGCGATGTCTCGCGGGTCGGCGATGCGCTTGAGCGGGATGCCGACGCGGAAGCTCTCGGAGGAGCCGGCGATGACGGCCTGGGCGCCGTTGGCGTCCGTCCACATGCCCCGCTGCATGTCGGTGTCCGTGGAGCCCGGAGACACCACGTTGCAACGGATGCCGTATTGCGCCAGCTCCAGGCCCAGGCACTTGGTGAACATGGTGGAGGCGGCCTTGGAGGCGGCGTAGGCGCCCATCCGCAGCCGGGGCGTGCTGGAGGCGTTGGAGGCCACGGTGACGATGACCCCCTCGCGCCGGGGGACCATGCGACGCGCCACCGCGCGCGAGACATGGAACACGCCGTTCGTGTTCACCCCGAAGGTCGTCGCCCAGTCCTCGTCGCTCAGGTCCACGATGGAGGACATGCGCAGCACGCCCGCCACGTTCACCAGGATGTGGATGGGGCCCAGCTCCTTCTCGATGCGCTCGACCGCCGTCTCCACCGCCGCGGCGTCACTGACGCTGACCGGCCATGCGCTGGCCTTCTGGCCCCGCGCTCGCAGCTCCGCCACCAGCGCCAGCAGCCCCTCGGCGTTCGTGTCGAGGGCGGCGATGGTCGCCTCGGGGGCCAGCACCCGCGCGACCTCGGCGCCAATGCCCCGCGCCGCGCCCGTCACCAGTGCCACCCGCGGTGTGTCTCCCATCGAGTCCGTCTCCTTCGTCCTGGGCCCGAGGGTCCGTCCGGAAAGTGGGATAATGAGAATGGTTCTCATTATCGTTATTGGACGTCTAAGTGCCATGCGCAAACGAAGGTGTCAAGGGTGGTGACACGGTGCGCGAAGGTTGCGGAGTATTTCGGGGCGCCTTCCGGTGTGAGGTTGTCTTCCATCACCGGGACGTGGGGCGGGGGTGTCTGTCATCCCCGCGTTGTTTCGTTTGCTGCCCGAGGACCGGGCGGCAGCCGCCAACAAGGTCTCGGCCGGGCCATTCTCCCGAGTGGAGGGAGGGGGTTGGCGTCCCGCGGCGGGCGGGAAATGCATGCGGGAATCCCGTAGTGCCGGCGGGCTGCTGGGAGGAAGTTTTCTTCCCAACGACAATTCCGGACGGTGGAGACGTCTGTCATACGTATCCACTCTGTGTCCGAGGGGGGCATGACGATGAGCCGGTCCACCGCATTGCCAGTCGTGTCTCCGGATTCTCGGAACCCCGAGAATGACGGAGAGGGGCCTCCGGCGGTTCCGAGCATCCCTTCGAGAGACCAGGAGCCGGTGGGGCGGGCTCCACTCCCCGTGTGGACGCGGTTCCTGCCGGCGGGGCGGGTGGTGGTGCGCGAGGGAGACCCGGGC
>NZ_SRLW01000222.1:0-17057 GCF_006518215.1 Myxococcus sp. AB025B | reverse complement strand
CCGCAGGTCCGCGCGGCGGCGGAGGTCGCGCGGCGCATCGCGCTCCAGGAGGGAGGCGAGGACGCGGCGCCGAAGCCACGCGCGAAGGGGGCGGCGCGGGCCTCGAAGCGGCGAGGGCGCTGAGCGGGGCCGGTGAAAAAAGCGAGGGGGCGCGAGGGGACGACGTGGCGTTGGCGTCTTCCTGGGTGGAGCTGCGTGATGACCCCTGCTTTCCGAGCATCGGACGTGCCTGGGCTGCCTTTCGAGAGGTATGGCCCGTGGCGTCGCGCCGGCGTTCCATGCGTGGGTGGGTGCCATCACCTGAGTACCCCTTCGTCCAGGGTGGCGGACGAGGACTTCCCCGCAGGCCGGTCCCGTCGTGGCGGGGCCATCGAGGATGAACATGTCAGTGATTGACCTCGTCTACCCCGCGCGAGGCGGTGGGGTTCCGTTGGACCATGGGTATGCGTTGTTCTCGGCGCTGTCCCACCGGCTGCCGGGGCTGCATGAGCGCAAGGACGTCGGCATCTTCAACCTGCGGGGGACGCGGGCGAGCGGGAAGAGCCTGCTGGTGGGGCATGGGACGCTGCGGGTGCGGTGCCCGACGGAGGCGTTGCCGGTGTGGATGCCCTTGGGCGGCTCGGCGATTGAAGTGGGCGGGGGCGAGGTGACGCTGGGGGCACCCCGGGTATTTCCGCTGGAGGCGCCGGTGTCCCTGTCCTCGCGGCTGGTGACGTTCAAGAACGCGGTGGATGACGCGAGCTTCCGGAGCGCGGTGCAGCGGACCCTGACGACGCTGGAGTGCGAGGCCACCGTGCACGTGGGGCGGCGGCGCGTGGTGCGCATCGCGGGGAAGAAGGTGATTGGGTACGGGCTGACGCTGAGCAACCTGTCCGCGTGCGCTTCAGTGACCTTGCAGGAGCAGGGGATGGGCGGACGGCGGCACATGGGGTGCGGGCTGTTCCTGCCCACGCGCCTGCGTGTCGGCGTGGGGAGCTGGCAGCGCGGCCCGAGGGAGCTGGCGAGCCCGGCGTAGGCGACGGCAGACTGGCCCTGCGCTGAAAGGAGTGGGTCGGTGAAGAAGGGCTATCGGTTGGATGCTGTCGCTCGCGGATTCGCGGAAGTCTTCTTGCAAGCCCCATCCTCGAACCGACGTGCGGCCTTGGTGGCGGCTTGTGAGATGGGGTTGAGTCACTCCAGGGTGATGGACCCTCTCGCCAGCCGTGCGCTGGAATCCATCCGGAGTGGCGGTTCAGCGACGCCCACCCTGCGACGGGAGCTGGCTGAACGTGCCGCGCAGCTTGATGAGGCGTATCTCTCCCGGTGCGACGAGGACGGGAGCGCGGAGGCCGAGGCCCTGGAGATGTTCTCGAAGGCCCGTGCCTTTGCCTCCCTGGCCTATGCGCTGGGCGAGGGAGAAGACTGGCTCGAGGCACTGTATGAGGCGGTTTCGACCGTGGACGAGCAGGGGCGAATGGTCGAGCGACTCAGCGCGCTGTTGAAGGCTTGATGTCTTCGCCACGGCTGCGCTCGGAAGTCATAGGGGCCGGGTCGCGTCGCGCAGGGTGCGCAGCGCCGCGTCCGGGTGGGAGAAGGCGAGGATGATGAGCTGGTCCAGCGCGGCTTCGCCCAGTGCCGCCAGTCGCTCCTGTGAATCCGGGGGCAACGTCAGCTCCCGGACGCGCGCAAAGTTGATGAGCGTCCGAGCTCGGTCCCGGGCGCGCTCCAGCGCGCGCTGTTCATCCCAGAAAGGCGAGTCCATCATGATGTTCCTCAACGATGAAGTGAGCTGCTCACTTCCGAAGCGGCGTGACGTCAGGGTACCCAGGACGACGAGCAAGTCCATCTGCTCCCGTGGAGAAAGGTCGGTGGCCTGTCGGATGCGTGTCTCCGCCCAGGTCGCTCGCTCGGGCCCTGCTCGGGCATCGAGGACGGAGAGTGGCAACAGCGGCGTGGCGGCTTGGAGGGCCGGCTGCGAGAAGTCCACCTCCCACAACCGGACCACCAGGAAATCCAAGGTGAGTCGCGGCTGTCCTTGGCAGCGGATGACGTAGGGTGGGCGGATACCTTCGGCCTCGGGGACCACGAGGATGACCACGGGCAACACCGGGAGGTTCTCGCGCAGGTGCACGCGCACGGTGTAGTCCAGGAGCCGCCGTGCGAAGTCCGGGTCTGCTTGTGCCTGGAGCTCGAGCTCCACTGCGAAGCGCTCCGAGTCCGACTCCACGACGAGCACCGCGTCCGCGCGTCGCTCGGATTGGGGGAGGCTGCTGTCCGCGGCGCGGACGAAGCGTGGTGCCTCATCGCCGAAGAGCAGGAACAGCAACTGCGCTGGATGGCGCTGGACGAGCCCCCGGAGCACCAGGTCGAAGATGGGTTTCATGTTGTACCTGAGAGGTAGCATCCAGGTCTGACATCCGTCAGGTAGGGTTGGACGCACAGGAGAAAAACGCACGGGGCCGCGAGGGGGGCGCGCGGCGATGGCGTCCTCCTCGGTGGACATGTGCACCGACGCCCCAGCCCACGCTTCATCCACCACCACCGGGAGCGCTCCGCCGCCCATGGCCGCTCGGAGTCCGTCCGCGCGCCGTGCGCCCTTTCCCGTGGGCGAGGTCGCCCCATGTCTTCACCCCCATCACCGTCCTGCCCTGGCGGGTCGAGGAGGAGCCGAGGTGTGCCCTGATTCTTTGAACCTGCCCGAGCCATCCAAGGACCCGCGCCCCAGGCGCAGACTGCCCACGGGGCCTCGGCGAGAGACCTTCACCGTGGACCTGAAGACCGTCACGCCCATCCTCGGGGGCGCGCCTGTCCCGCGTCAGCTCTCCGAGGTGGACTCCATCCGAGTGCCCACGCTGCGCGGACACCTGCGCTTCTGGTGGCGCGCGCTGTATGGCCATGCCTACGGCGAGCATCAGCGGCTCGAGCTGGCCCGGCGTGAGCGCGAGCTGTGGGGCGGGATGACGCTGGGCGAAGAGAAGCCCTGTCGCTCCCAGGTGGACCTGTGCGTGCGCGCCGTCACCGTCTCCGCGCAGGACCCGGATGACATCTCGTTGGGCGAGGAGCAGTCCTATGCGCTCTGGCCCGCTCGTGCTCCGAAGAATGGTGAGGCCGCGCCTCGGTGGAAGCCGGGGCTGCGCTTCACGCTGGAGGTCAGCGCTCCGGAGGGCGCGCTGTCCGACGAGGTCCGTCACGCCTTGCGCGCGTGGGTGCTCTTCGGTGGGTATGGCTCACGGCCCCGTCGTGGCTGCGGCACGGTGACATTCGCCACGGAGGAGCAGTGTCGGCAATGGCTGCCGAAGAGCGCCACGCGCGCCGAGCTGCGCCGGCTCTTCGGCGATGTGCCCCTCTTCCAGCCTGAGCTCGCGGGGGCTCCGCGCGACCTGCCCCTGCTGCGCGGCGCGTGGCTCCTTCGGGGGCCTCGGGACGAGTCCACGGTCGATGGCAGCAAGGCCTGGCTGGAGGCGCTGGGCTGGCTGCGCGCGTTCCGCCAGGGCACCGCGGGTATCCAGGGCGCGCGTGCTCGCAACCCGAGCCCCACGGGAGACAACCGCGCGGGCCGCTCCAACTGGCCGGAGGCGGACAAGATTCGTCACCACGCGCGCACCTATCCCGAGGAGCACGCGCCGCGCCCGGCGTACTCGAGGACTCCGGCGTGGCCACGCGCGGGCTTCGGGCTGCCCATCGTCGTCCACTTCCAGCAGGGGAAGCGGGACTCCAAGGACAACCACGTCCCCGCCGAGCCCAAGCACATGCAGCTCCAGTGGGTGCGAGACCGGGAGCGCGAGCCGAAGGACCGCCTGGCCTCGCCGCTCATCGTCAAGGCGATGCCGCTGGCCAACGGCCGCTTCGAGCCCATCGCGCTGTGGCTCGAGCGCGGCTACCCCGAGGGCGGCAAGGTCCTCCTGGTGCAGTCCAACCGTCCCCTCGAAGCCACGCGCGCGGACTTCGACGTGCTGCGCGCGAAGGACGACCAACCGCTCTTCACGCCCCTGCGCGAGGTGACGTCCCTGCGCGAGGCGTTCTTCAACTGGCTGCGTGACACGAAGAAGGCTCGGGAGGCGTAAGCCGATGACGACTCAGTCCTATGTGCTCGTGCTCAAGGTCGGCCCGGTGCAGGGCTTCATCGCCCAGGCCCGACGCACGCGCGACCTGTGGTTCGGCAGCTATCTGCTCTCCTCCTTGAGCCGCGCCATGGCGTGCGCGCTCCGAGACGCGGGCGCCGAGCTCATCTTCCCGCATCCGGAGCAGCTCGACGCGGCGGCGCCGAAGCCCTCGGGGCGTGTCACCAGGACCGACCAGGCCTTGGCCGACGCCGAGGCCGTGAAGGGCTTCCCCAACAAGGTCCTCGCGGTGGTGAAGGGTGATGCGGCCGAGGTGGCCCGCGCGGCGCGCAAGGCGGCTCGGGCCACGCTGCGCGAACAGTGGGTGCGCGTGCGAGAGCGCGGCGGGCCGCTGCTCGCGGAGGGCGCGGACGCGTGGGCGGACGAGCAGCTCGACACCTTCCTGGAGTTCCACGCGGCCTGGGCGCCGATGGAGGACGGTGATTACCTGACGGCCCTCGAGGAGGCCGAGGCCGCGCTGGAGGCTCGCCGGGGGCTGCGCGAGTTCAGGGCTTGGACCCAGGCGCCTCCGGCGGGCACGCACAAGTCGAGCCTCGACGGTGGACGCGCGTCGGTGCTGAAGCGCGAGCGTCCGCGGAGTGGCGAGTGGAAGCGGCTGCGCATCGGTGAGCGCGAGGAGTTGGACGCGCTGGGGCTGCTCAAGCGCGCGGGTGGCGAGCCGGACCAGTTCGTGCCGGTGCCGAGCATCGGGCTGGCGGCGTGGCTGGAGACGGCGAGCAAGAAGCACGGCCCGAAGCTCTCCGCGCTGCGAGGCGCGTGCGCGGACCATCGCGGGTTCACGTCGGTGTACCGGACGGACCTGGCGTGGGTGAACGCTTTCCCGTTCGATGGCCAGCTCCTGCTTCCCGACCGCTGGCGTCCGTACTTCACGGAGTGGAGTGAGGACCCCAAGGCGGCGAAGCAGGAGGCCGAGCGGTTCGCGGATGAGCACATCCGCCCGCTGCTCGCGGCGATGTCCGTGGCGCCGTACCCCTACGTGGCCTGCCTCGTCGCCGACGGGGACCGGATGGGGGAGCTGCTCCGACGGCTGGCGGAGCACGGGGGCATCGAGGCGCACCGCCGTGTCTCCCACGCGCTCGCGAGCTTCACGGCGGAGGCGCGAGACATCGTCCAGTCGCGCTACCGCGGGATGCTCGTCTACGCGGGGGGCGATGACGTCCTGGCCTTCGTGTGTCCGGCGGACGCGCTCCAGTGTGCCCGGGCGCTGGCGGCCGCCTTCTCGAAGCACCTGGCCCCTGTCAGCGGAGCGTCCGTGCCCACGCTGTCGGTGGGGCTGGGCATCGGCCACGTGATGGAGAGCTTGGGGCAGCTGTTGGCCCTGGGGCGTCGAGCGGAGAAGGCCGCGAAGGACGCGGGGCGCGACGCGCTCGCGGTCCTCGTGGCGAAGCATGCGGGGCGCGAGCGACTGTGGACCGCGAGCTGGACACCGAAGGGCGCCGCCGTGGAGCCGCTGGCCCGGCTGTCCCAGGACATGGCGCTGCTGGGAGGAGACCGGCTGCCCCTGGGCAAGGTGCACGAGGTGGAGACGATGGTGCGTCGCTTCCCCGCAGAGACGTCGTCGGAGGAACAGGCGGCAGTGCTGGTGGCCGAGGTGTCGCGAATCCTGGCGCGCGCCGAGGGGCGGGCTCGCGACTCCGAGGACCGTGAGCGGGAGGACAAGGCCCTGTCCCTGACGGACGTGGGGCTGGCTGCGCTCGCGGAGGAGCCGCCGGAGTGTGTCGAGACGGTCCACGCGGAGCTGCTCGCGTGGGTGGACCGGATGTTGGTGGCGGGGACGCTCGAGCGTTCGCGTCGCGGACTGGAGCTCAGAGAGGGAGGTGGCGCATGAGTGAGGAGTGCTTCGCGTTGCTGCCGCGCGACGGGCTGTCCGTGAAGGATGGCCGCGGCTGGTACACGAGTGAAGTGGGGCGCGGGTACTCGCATCCGTGGCCGCTGCCGACGACGGTGCGAGGCGCGCTGCGCGCCGCGTGGGGACAGGACCTCATGTCGAACCGGCCGGGCGTCCGGCTGACGCCGGAGGCGTGGGAGCAGCGCTCCGCGAGCCTCGCGCTGACGGGGTTCGTCGCCTTGCGACGCGACCTGGGGGAGACGTCCTTCACCCCGAGCCACCGGATGTGGCCCGCGCCCGCGGACGCGGTGGTGGTGGCGGGCAAGGACGGCGAGCCCGCGCGGATCGAGCGACTGCGTCCCTGGTGGCCCGACTCGGAGGGCGTCATCACCTCGCTCGGCCCCGACGAGGACCGGGCGCGCGAGGCGCTGTGGCATCCCCGACCGGACCACGAGGGGCGGATGGGCAAGCCCTCGGGCGATGCGCCGGCGTTCTGGTCCGAGGCGGACATGGTCGCGTGGCTTCTGCGCAAGGACCTCGCGGCTCCGGCGACTCCGGGCCCCGGTCATCGCACGGACCTGCACGTAGCCATCGCGCCCGACAAGCAGACCGCGGAGGACACGATGCTGCACTCGCGCCAGGTCGTGGAGCTGCTGCGCCTGGAGAAGCGCGAGGGCGCGGCGGCGCCGGTCGCGGTGGAGTGGGCGCTGGGCGTGCGCTGCAGGCAGCCCGAGGGCGAGGCGGTGACGGGTTTCCCGTCGGGCGTGCTGGGGCTGGGTGGCCGCAGGCGGTTGACGGAGGTGGAGCGCTCGACGGTGGACCTGTTCGCCTGCCCCGAGGACTTCCAGCCCGAGCCCTCGATGGGCTTGAAGCTGGTGCTGGCGACGCCCGCGAGCTTCGAGCGCGGGTGGCTGCCGGATGGCTTCGCGTGCGCGGAAGGTGGCGAGCCCGAGTACGTGGGCGCGTTGCCTGGCGTGGAGGGGCGGGTGGTGTTGCGCGCGGCGCTGGTGCCTCGGGCGCAGGACGTGTCCGCGTGGGACATGGTGAAGCGCCAGCCCCGGGCGACGCGGCGGTGGGTGCCGGCGGGGTCTGTCTATTTCTTCGAGAAGGTCGGTGGGGGCCAGTTCACCACCGAGGAGCTGCGCGCGTTGTGGCTGGCCTCGTGGGGCGGCGGCCGCGACGAGGCGCTCGGGCAGGTGTTGCCCGGCGTCTGGGAACTGCCCCCGGAGTGTGGAGCGTGAGCATGGAAAGCCGAGCCTATCTGCTGCAAGCCCTGTCCCCCCTGCACGTCGGCACGGGGCAGAGCGTGGGAGTCATCGACCTGCCGCTGATGCGGATGCGCTCCACGGGCATCCCCATCATCCCCGGCTCGTCGCTCAAGGGCGTGCTGCGCGACGCGAGCGCGCGCGACACCGTCCGGACCGACGCGGTCTTCGGCCCCCGGCGCGCGAAGAACGGGCCCGAGGGGGACGAGCCCAGCGAGTACGCGGGGGCGCTGGTGGTGGGCGACGCGCGGCTGCTCGCGCTGCCGGTGCGCAGCTTCGTGGGGACGTTCGCGCTGGTGACGTCGCCGTTGCTGCTGACGCTGGCGCGTCGGGACTGGGGTGGACGGAAGGGGGGCGGTGAGGCGCCTCCGCCAGTCCCCTCGCTGAAGAAGCACCGCGCGCGGGTGGCTTCGTTGAAGTCCTGTGTCTGTCTTCACCAGCAGGCGGACGGGGCGCGTGTCTATCTCGAGGATCTGGACCTGGAGGTGGACGCAGTGGACGACGCGGTGCTCGGGGCCTGGGCGGAGGCGCTCCAGCGCGCGCTGCCCGGTGATGAGCGGGAGCCGCTCGCGCGTCGCCTGGTGCTCGTGGATGACGAGACCATGAGCTTCCTGTGGGAGACGGCGATGCAGGTGGACACCCGCGTGAGCATCGACCCGGACACGGGCACGGCCGCGCAGAAGCATCTCTGGACGGAGGAGAGCCTGCCGGCGGAGACGCTGCTGATGGGAGTGATGGCGGCGTCCCCGTCCTGGAGTCCGAAGCAGGCGATGGCGGCGAGCGCGGTGCTCGACGCGGCGCTCGGCGGGCAGGGGACGATGCTCCAGTTGGGCGGCAAGGCGACGGTGGGGCGTGGGTGGTGTCGGCTGTTGTCGTGGACGGCGGGCGACGCGGAGGCCCGGCGATGAGCGGCGTGACGCGAGAGCAGCAGCGGGCGACGGATGCGTATGCCCGTGTGACGGCGGTCCCCTCGGACCTCCGGCCCGACTACAAGCCGCGGGTGCATGGCCTGGGGGCGTCGGTGCTGCGGGATGGGCTGGCCGCGGCGCTCACGTTCCTGGAGCGGGAGCGGGACCCGAAGGAGCCGAACGCCGCGATGGTGCTGCTCGAGGACCTGGCGAAGGTGCTCGGCAAGGCGCGGCTGCCGGGGTTGTCCTCGGCGCTGACGGGGGAGACGCTGCCGGGCGCCGTGCGGAAGCTGGGGCTGGAGGAGTACATGCTGGCCACGCGCGAGACGCTGCGGCTGGTGGTGTGGTTCCGTCGCGCGGTCCAGGCCACGTTCAAGGAGGCTCCTCGTGCGTGAGGTCCTGGCCGCGCTTCCCCGTTTCGAGGAGACGGGCCCGAGTCACGCGGGGCTGGCCCATGAGCGCTACGCGCCCCAGAAGGATGACACGTCGAAGGATGAGAACAGCTCACCCTGGCGGAGGTGGTTGAGCTGGATGGACGGGGCGAGGGAGCCGGAGCACTACGGGGTGGCGTACCACCGGTGGCGCGGCTCGCTGACGCAGTGGCACACGGCCTCCGTGGAGATGCGGGCGACGGGGCGGCTCCTGGCGGGGCACGGGAATGCCTCGCCGACGGGGGTGGGGCTGACGCTGCATCACACCTGGGGCGTGCCGGTGATTCCGGGCTCCTCGCTCAAGGGCGTGCTCGCGGCCTACCTGCGCGCGAGCTTCGAGCCCGCCGAGGTGGCGGAGGCGTGTCGTCGGCTGTTCGGTGTGCCAGGGGACGAACGGCTCGGCCGGAAGGCGAGCGTGGGGCAGGTCCTCTTCCACGACGCGCCGTGGGTGTCCGATTGGGACAAGGAGACGAAGAAAGGGCCGCGGACGCTGGCCCGCGATGTGCTCACGGTGCACCAGCGGGGCTGGTACGGGAAGGCGGAGTCGTGGCCCAACGACTACGAGTCACCGAACCCGGTGGAGTTCCTGTCGGTGCGCCCTGGTGGACGTTTCCTCGTGGCGCTGAGCGTGGCCCCGGGGGCGGACGACGAGACGCTCCGCTTGTTGCGCTGGGCCGCGGACCGGTTGTGCGAGGCGCTGCGTGACTTTGGCGTGGGGGGCAAGACGGCCGCGGGATACGGGCGGCTGGTGCCCGAGGGGAGCGTGGTCGTCGCCGCGCCGCGGGTGGTGTCTCGGCCGTCACCGGAGCGCGACGCGTTCAAGGCGTGGGGGGAGGCGCAGCGGGCGGCGAAGACGGAGCAGCGCAAGGTGCTCGAGGACTTCGACGCGCAGTGGCGACCTAGGTTGATGCCCCTGTCGCGCGAGGCGCGGAAGGAGTGCGCAGAGGCGCTTCGCGGGTGGGTGAGGAACCCCAAGCTCCAGGAGCGTCGCGACGAGCTGCTCAGGCTCCTGGTGGACGGCGCCTGAGGAATTCCTTCTGGGAGCGTCACGAATGCGGCGTGACGCTCCTCACGGGATGCATGTGGCGGATGAACAGCGTCCGCCCATGGTTCGACGAAGCGCTCTTTGTCAGATGAATAGGCGTTTGGCGTTTCGAGAGAGACTTCGCCGCTCGCCGTGATGCCGGTAGGCGTTGAGCACACGAAGCATTCGGGCTTGAAGTCCTCCTGAACGGTGATGCCTCCGCTCGGCGTGATGCCGGAAGGCGTTGAGCACTTGATCCACCCACCACGAGGGTTGACCAGAGAGGTCACTTCCTCCGCTCGCCGTGATACCGGAAGGCGTTGATCACTCCGTGCCGCTAGCGGAGAGGTCGGGCGTCACGACCGCCGCTCGCCGTGATGCCGGAAGGCGTTGAGCACACCTCCCAGTCCGGGTCCATCTGCACGAGGGTCGTGATCGCCGCCGCTCGCCGTGATGCCGGAAGGCGTTGAGCACCAGAGAATGTAGTAATGTGGCCCCTTACCTTGTGCAGGCCGCCGCTCGCCGTGATGCCGGAAGGCGTTGAGCACCGTGCTTCTTCCGCATCCTCGAAGGCACCACGGTCCCGCCGCTCGCCGTGATGCCGGAAGGCGTTGAGCACATGGCATCCACCTCGGGGGGCGCTCGAACTCGAGCTTGCCGCCGCTCGCCGTGATGCCGGAAGGCGTTGAGCACGTGCCAGCCGAGCAGGTGTACACGCGATCATCGGGGATCCGTTGCTCGCCGTGATGCCGGAAGGCGTTGAGCACCGCGTGAGCGCGTTGGGGCTCGCGGCGTAGATGGGCGTCAGCCGCTCGCCGTGATGCCGGAAGGCGTTGAGCACCCATGGACGAACGTAAGCTGATGCTGATTTCCCGCCGCCGCTCGCCGTGATGCCGGAAGGCGTTGAGCACGCGTACTGGTTGGCTCGCCGTGCGTGCACCACGTCCTTCCGCCGCTCGCCGTGATGCCGGAAGGCGTTGAGCACGCCGTGGGCGTGCCGCTGATGCGCAGCAACGGCTGCACGCCGCCGCTCGCCGTGATGCCGGAAGGCGTTGAGCACCATTTGCCACTCCTTTACAGATATCGGAACAGGACGACGGTGCCGTTGCTCGCCATGATGCCGGAAGGCGTTGAGCACCTGGCTTCCAGCTCACAGGCGAGTTCGCTGGCCCGACGCCGCCGCTCGCCGTGATGCCGGAAGGCGTTGAGCACCGCTCCTGCGGCGTGGGACGGCACAGGTGGACGACCGTTGCGCGCCGTGATGCCGGAAGGCGTTGAGCACACGCGGCGCACCTAGAAGTCGTCCACTTTTAATTAGCACCGTTGCTCGCCGAGATGCCGGAAGGCGTTGAGCACAGCTGGCGGGCCTGCCCCTTCGACGCCCGCGCCCGCTGCGCTCGTTGCTCGCCGAGATGCCGGAAGGCGTTGAGCTCTGGTGCCAGCAGCGCTCCTTCGACTAGCCCACGGTCCGCTGCGCGTCGAGATGCCGGAAGGCGTTGAGCACCGTTCCGGATGTCCAGCAGACTCCAGATCATTCCTCCGCCGCTCGCCGTGATGCCGGAAGGCGTTGAGCACGAGGATGCAGCGCTCGATGATTGAGCGCGCTGGGCCGCTGCTCGCCATGATGCCGGAAGGCGTTGAGCACGTGTGCACGCACATCGGCTCGAAGTGCTTCTCCGGGTCACCCGCCGCTCGCCGTGATGCCGGAAGGCGTTGAGCACGTGGCGTCCACGTGCCGGAGGAACGCCCCGCGCTGCTGGCGCCGCTCGCCGTGATGCCGGAAGGCGCTGAGCACTGCAAGAAGTGATTGTCCGTCGCGAGCGCGAGCGGCCGCTGCTCGCCATGATGCCGGAAGGCGTTGAGCACCTCGGCGTCAGCGACCCGTACTCGGCG
Organism: Myxococcus sp. AB025B; assembly: GCF_006518215.1. Lineage (NCBI taxonomy): Bacteria > Pseudomonadati > Myxococcota > Myxococcia > Myxococcales > Myxococcaceae > Myxococcus > Myxococcus sp. AB025B. The sequence continues at coordinate 5,608 of NZ_SRLW01000222.1, read as the reverse complement.
CGTTCGTTCCGCCGCTCGCCGTGATGCCGGAAGGCGTTGAGCACAGCGCGCCGTCCCGGACCTCAAACCGCTTCCAGCCGCCGCGCGCCGTGATGCCGGAAGGCGTTGAGCACTCGAGCATCTGGACGAAGGGCTCCGCGTCCTTGGACTCCGCCGCTCGCCGTGATGCCGGAAGGCGTTGAGCACTGTCCCTCGGGGGAGAGGCGCACGACGTGGTGGACCCGCCGCTCGCCGCGATGCCGGAAGGCGTTGAGCAAAGGCAGCGGTCGTTGACGACCGTGTAGCCGGGCAGGGGCCGCCGCTCGCCGTGATGCCGGAAGGCGTTGAGCACAGTTGCTCGACAGGTGAGACGAGGAAGATGTCCTCCGTTGCTCGCCGTGATGCCGGAAGGCGTTGAGCACTTCGTCCACAACACGCACAGCAACCCCTGTCTGTCGCCGTTGCTCGCCGTGATGCCGGAAGGCGTTGAGCGCCGATCACACCATGATCGCCCCCCGTGTTGGGGCCGTTGCTCGCCTCGATGCCGGAAGGCGTTGAGCACATCTCGATGGAGCCCATCAACTTCGCCTTGGCGGCCGCCTCCCGTTGCTCGCCGTGATGCCGGAAGGCGTTGAGCACTCAAATCAATCATGTACTTTCTATTCGCATCTGCGTCCGTTGCTCGCCGTGATGCCGGAAGGCGTTGAGCACGCGAGGACGCGATCCTTGATGACCGCGAGCACGGGACCGAGGAGCTTATCCTGTATGCGGAGACAGCCCGAACGCACGCCGAGCAACACCTCGGGGCCATGAAGCTGGCCCGGCGCGTAGTGGTGGCCCGTGTCAGCGCCGAGTCCCACCGGTGAGTGCTGGCTGCCGGTGCCCGCGCCGAGCAACCCCACGGAACCCAGGGGCTCGCCCACTAGACTTCTTCAAACGTCGCCCCGGTGGCTCCCATGCTTTCCAAGGCGTCTTTGATGTCCTCCCGGACAATCAGCACGATAGCCCAGCCCTGGGGACGGAAAACCTTGGCGTCACCTACCCGCGCGGGGTCGATGCGCATGCCACGCACGTCCCGGTACTTCCCCAGCTTCTCGGGCCGTCCATCCTCCGGGGTCCATTTCCTGACGAGCCTGGATGCTCGCTCGTCAATGCACTGGATGAGCTGGGTCGCCACGAGAATGACGAACGGCTCAGGCTGGCCCTCAATCTCCACGGGTAGGAACTGCACTTCCTCGGGAGCAAGTCCCGAGAGGGCGGACGCCACTCGGGTGTGGACCACCGGGGCCGCGAACGCCGCCCGCGAGAAGTCGAGCGCCCTGCCGGGGACATTGATGGGGAGCTTCAAGGGGCCCGGGTCCGGGAGTCGCTGGCCCCGATAGAACATCCACGGGTCGTCCACCTCTCGTCCTTGAGCATCCGTAGGGGTGCCGAGCAACCAGCGCCCCCGAATGCTCATGTCGTCCTTCAGGTCGTAGTACCGCATGGGCATGGGACCCATTGTGGTGGTCCTAGGTCCCCGTCACCAGTCTGTTGAGGTCACTCCCTGGCGTGGCGATTTCCCCGGCGAGGTCGCGCAGTTCCGCAGTGAGTGCCTCGCGGCATTTCTGCAGGGTGCGGCACCCCTCCGTTGCGTCAGACAGGCGTTGGAAGACTGCTTCGTGGTACTCCTGTGGGTGGGGCCCCTTGTGGCCCTTGATACGGACGATGTTGGCCGGCTCGTTCAGCGACATGCCCGCCTTGTCGAAGATCTTCTGGAACTGAGGCGACCACGGTCCTGCGTTGTTCGTGGACTTCCACCACTTGTCCGTCGCGATGTGGTGGTTGTGGCCCTCCGCGTCCACCGGAGCGGCTGCCGCGCCCCCCATGGCCTGCGCGGTCATGGCCACCGCGGCCGGAGCCAGAGCCACGGTGACAGCCTCGCCTGACACGGCCACTGCTCCCACTTCTCCCACGGCGGCAAGGCGGATGCCCGCGCGGCCCCCGGCCAGCGCCGCCGCCTGCGCTGAACCGGGCAGCGTGGGCACCTTGTTAGCGAAGCCCGCCGCCGTGTTCCCCACAGCCACCGTCGCCAGCAGCACGAAGGCTCGTGCCGCGTTCTGCCCCATGACCTTTCCGTAGCGATCGCCCGCGTCGCGCAGTTCGTCAAACGTGGTCGCCCGGTCTGCCTCTTCCACCAGCCGTTTGAAGCCCAATACCAGCGTCCAGAAGGTGTCCACCCCCAGGTAGGCAATGGCTGTTGCCGTCATCACAGCAGCCAGGCCCTTGCTCACGGGCTCGGGCACCGACCAGAGGACCAGATAGAGGGTGAGGGTCCACAGCGCCGCCGACAGCGCCGCGTGCGGGTCGGCCATTCCCTTGAAGGCGTCCAACATTTCTTCCAGGACCACGCCTTGGGCCATGGCCATGGCCAACGCATAGCGTCCATCGCCGGTCACGGTGGAGCTGTCCACCAACAGGCGTAGACAGTCGCCCTTGCGCCCAGTGCGCTCGCACCAGCGCAGATATGCCCGCGTCAACTCCTCCTCCGCTGGCGGCATGTCGGAGGTCAGTGCCGCCTTCTCCAGCGGCGTCATCTGCCGGGTGCGCGGGTTGAAGAGGTACGCGCCGCCGCGAGCCTCCACGCCCAAGAGGTCCCGTGCGGCCCACTGGGGATTGGCCGCGGGCCGCATGTGCCGCGCCAGTCGGGCCACGGCCTCTTTGAACTCGCGCCGCTCCACCTCCACCGGGCCGGCTTCGCCGCTGTGAGGAGTGAAGACGACCGGTGGACCCCGGCTCGTCTCCAGGCGCACCACGCGCCCCGAAGCACAGCCCGTCAGCCAAACCAGCAGCAGCGCGGCAGCGCGATGCATCCTCATCCAGCCCCCAGCGGGAAAGGTCTCCATCCTCCGCGACGAGGCCGGGCCACGACCAGAACCCAGCGAATGGGCCTCCCGCAGCGGAGCGGGCGCCGAGCGCTCTCCAGGGGAAGGCGTCCGCCGCAAGTAGTGATGCTGTTGACCGCCGCGACGATTTTCCCGCCGCTCGCCGTGATGCCGGAAGGCGTTGAGCACATCATCTCCCTCATGATGCCGTAGACCGAGGGGTCGAAGCCCGTTGCTCTCCGTGACGCCGGAAGGCGTTGAGCACCTCCAGCGGCGCAGGTTGGTCTTGTACTCCGCAACCTTCTCCGCCGTTGCTCGCCGTGATGCCGGAAGGCGTTGAGCACCGGTTGAAGTCGTCGCGAAGGGTTGTCCACTTAGCCCGTTGCTCGCCGTGATGCCGGAAGGCGTTGAGCACCCAATCTCGCCCGCGTCCTTCGCGGCGGTGATGATGCCGTTGCTCGCCGTGATGCCGGAAGGCGTTGAGCACCCGTCGCCGGAGCCGAAGCCGTCGTCGGAGCCGAACCGTTGCTTGCCGTGATGCCGGAAGGCGTTGAACCACGGACTCGTGGCTCCACTCGCGGCCCTGTCACACGGATACATGTTTCACGCTGCGAACAGGTCCAGCCCAACAGTTCTGGAAATTTATCGCAGGGTCGTCCTTGCGGCTTATTGGCAATTTTCAGCTTTGACTTCCGAATCAATCCTGTGCGCGAATCGGACGTCATCCGGAAAGTCCGGAGGACGGAGCAATCACGGACGTATCCCCAAACGGCACGTCGGCGGGTGAGCCCTGCTGACGGGAAGGAACCATATGAAGGCGTTCCAAGTCTCTGGTCGTGCGCGTCTGCCCCGGTGGGCACAAGCCCTCGTCGTCACGACGCCCATGCTGCTGGTCGGCTGCGGCCTCGGTCAGCTCATGAGCGCCCCGTGGATCACCAACGCGAACAACAACAACGTCGTGTTCCTGGGCGACTCCATCTTCGCGCTCTCGGGGGAGATTCAGACCGCCCTCCACGCCAAGGCGGGTGGGACGTTCCGCAACTACACGACCTCCGGCGCGGAGATCGAGGGTGGCGTCATCACCCCCTCCGTCCGTGGCCAGTTCGACCTCGCCGAGTCCGACAATCCGAACAGCCACATCGTCGTGATGGATGGCGGCGGCAATGACATCCTCATCCCCACCATCGCGCTCGCCGACCCGTACAACTGCAAGACGCAGTGGTATGAGTTCGGTCGCCTGTCGCAGAGCTGCAAGGACTACATCGACGACATCTACGTCGAGGTCGCGGACCTGCTGAACGACATGTCGACCAGCGGCGTCACCGACGTCGTCTACCTCGGCTACTACCGCACCAAGTTCGGGCTCCTCAACGCCAGCGACCTCGACCAGGCCGTCGACTACGGAGACCAGATTCTCGGGACCGCGTGCGCGAACGCCGTCGTCGACTGCGACTTCGTCGACCCCCGCTCGGCCATCACCAACGCCGACATCAAGGCCGACGGCGTCCACCCGACGACCTCGGGCTCGAACAAGATCGCCAACCTCATCTGGGCCAAGCTGGAGCCGCGGCTCTGATGCTCGGTCGGCGCGGGAACATCATCGTCCTTCTCGCGGCCGGCGCCCTCCTGTCGGCTGGCGCGTTCTCCCTCGTCCGAGGTGGGGACGCGCCAGTCGCACAGGCCGATGTGTCGCGGCCCGTGCCCGCTCCGGTGTCGTCCCCTGGGGAAGCGCCTCGGCGGACCGTCAGGCAGGACTCCGGACCGACGCAGAAGGACCCGACCGCCGAGGTGTCCGCGCGCTGGATGCAGGAGGCGCAGGCCCTCAGCCAGGAGGAGGAGGCGAAGCGACGCGAGCTCCTCGACGTGGACCCGAGGCTCTCGCTCGAGGCTCAGCAGGCAGTGTTCCTCGACCGGCTGTCCACCATCGCTGGCGTGGACCCGCGAAAGACGGAGGCGCAGCTGGTGCGCTCTCAAGCGACGGAGCTGTTCCTCCGGCTCGAGCCGGTGCAGGCCCACCTCGTCGGGATGCCGGTCGAGGAACGACGGGCCGCCCTCGCGGACATCCGGCGACGCATGGGCTACTCCGAAGAGCAGGTTGCACGCAAAGCCGCGGAGGATGTGTACAAGGATGCCCGCTGGGAGAAAGGGCTCGCGTACATGAAGGCGCGAGAGGCGCTGCTCTCGCGGCTCGGGCAGACCGAGTCCCTGGACGCCGAACTGGGCTCCTTGCGCGAGCAGTACTTCGGCCACGAGGCACCGACGCTCGCGCGCGAGGAGGCCGCGGGGTTCTTCCGCTTCCAGCGGCGCCGCGTCTACGGGAGGAACTGAGCGGCTTGCATCGCACCACGCCGCCCACCATGACGCCGCTCGCGGACCGCGCCGTTAGTGCTCGCCCGAGCTCCGAGGCGTGCCCGTCACCGCCGCGCCGACGGACGTGGGCGTCACCTCGCCCACGCTCATCAGGGCCTCGCGGTTCTTGACGAGGATGAACACGCCCATCACCACGAGCAGGCCGGAGAAGGCCGTCTTCAGCGTGGCCTGGGACACGAAGTGGGAGGCCCAGGTGCCGGTCAGGATGCCGGCCACGGCGATGGCCGTGAAGACACCCAGCGCGCCCCAGGGCACCTCGACATGGCCGAGGTAGCCCGCGAAGCCCACCAGCGAGTTGAGCGCGATGACGAGCAGGCTGGTCCCCACCGCCTGCTTCATCGGCAGCCCCACCAACAGCACCAGCGCCGGGACGATGAGGAACCCTCCCCCCACGC
>NZ_SRLW01000221.1:0-17034 GCF_006518215.1 Myxococcus sp. AB025B | reverse complement strand
AGCTGTGTATAAGAGACAGCTCCGGGTGCGCGGCGAAGTACGCGCGGGCCTCGGTGAGCACGGCGTCCGGCGCGGAGGCCAGCACCTGGCGGACCCGGGCGCGAGCGGGGGTGTAGCGGATGACGGGGACGGGGTGGGCCCGCTCGACGGGGCCGGCGTCGTAGCCCGCGCGGTTGAGCAGCGCATAGAGCGTGAAGACGCGGACATCCGCGCGCACCTCCAGGCCACCGGGGGTGTACTGGCTGGCGAACCAGTCCTCTTCCGAGGCGATGGAAACCTGGTCGGTCGACCCCGCGACCGCCGGGGGCGACGCCAGGAGCCCGAGCAGTGGGAGGACGGCCAGGTGGGGGGCTCGCATACGGAGCCCCAAGGCTAGCACGCGCCCTTCAGGCGGCCGGCGCCTTTCCGATGAGGGTGCGAATCATGTCCCGGTTGTCCCGGGCCTTCTGGCCGAAGAAGCCGACGATGCCCATCAGCAGCTTCACGCAGGCCTGGGGCTTGGTCGCCAGCAGCTTCTGGAAGTCCGCCGCGCGAATCTCCAGCGCGGACACGTCCGTGACGGCCGTCGCGGTGCAGAGCCGCTCACCCTTCTGCACCAGGGCCAGCTCGCCCAACGGCTCGCCCGTGCCCACCTCGCCCAGCGACACGTCCTCACCGGAGGGGCTCCTGGCGCTCAGCCGCACCGTGCCCTCGCCGACGATGATGAGCGACTCGCCCGTCTTGCCCTCGACGAACAACGCGGTGCCCTTGGGGAAGGCCCGAGGCACGGCCACACCCGCGAAGATCTGGATGCCGGTGTCGGTGAAGCCCTTGAAGAGAGGGCACGCCTTGAGGGTGTTCGCAGGCACGAGAGCCATGGTGCCAGGGTCCTAACACGGGCCGCGCGGGCCGGCGAGTCAACGGCTGGCGCGGTACTCGGAGGCGATGTGGACGTAGTGCTGAGCGGACAACAACAGGAACTCCCGCTCTTCCGGAGTCACCGCGCGCTTCACCTTGCCGGGGGAGCCCACCACGAGCGAGCCGGGGGGAATCTTCGTCCCGGGCGTCAAGAGCGTCCCGGCGCCGATGATGCAGTCGTCCCCCACCTCCACGTCGTCCAGGAGGATGGCGCCCATCCCGACGAGCACGCGGTTGCCCACGGTGCAGCCGTGCAACACCACGTGGTGCCCCACCGTCACGTCGTCACCGATGAAGGTGCTGGAGCGCCCGCCGGTGACGTGGATGAGGGACAGGTCCTGGATGTTGGTGCGCTGTCCGATGCGGATGGGGTTCACGTCCCCGCGCATCACGGTGTTGATCCACACCGAGGAGTCCTCGCCCAGGTGCACGTCGCCCACGACCTGGGCGGACTCGTCCACGAAGCAGCTGGGGTGGACGGTGGGCAGCACGCCGCGAAACGGCCTGAGCGCCATGTCTCAGGCCTCCGCGACGACGTGGAACGGCGAGTCGGGACGCGGCACGGGCAGCGGCTCCACGGTGGGCAGCTGCAACACCGCCACCTGCTTGCCGGCGAGCTGGTTGGGCGTGGAGCGGTCCACCTTCACCGTGACGAACGCGCCCGCGGGGGCGTCGCCGTCGAAGTTGACGGTGCGGTTCTCCGGCGTGCGGCCGAAGCGCTTGGCGGCGTCGTAGCGCGAGTGGCCCTCCACCATGACCTCCACCTCGGTGCCCACGAGGGCGGCGGTGGTCTCCGCGCTGATGCGGCGCTGCAGCTTCTGCAGGCGCTCCAGGCGGGCGATCTTCACCTCGTGCTCCACCGGGCCCCAGTCCTTCTCGCGCAGCGCGGCGCCGGTCTTGGGACGCGGGCTGTAGATGAAGGAGAACTGGTTGTCGAAGCGGACCTGCTCGGTCAGCTTCATCGTCATCTCGAAGTCCTCCTCCGTCTCGCCGGGGAAGCCCACGATGATGTCGGTGGTGACGGCGATGCCCGGGCGCGCGTCGCGCAGCTTCCGCAGCCGCTCCAGGTACTGCTCCACGGTGTAGTCGCGGCGCATCATCTTCAGGATGCGATCACTCCCGCACTGCACGGGCAGGTGGAAGTGCGGAGCGATCTTGGGCTGCGTGCGGAACGCCTCGATGAGCTCGTCCGACAGGTCATGCGGGTGGCTGGTGGTGAAGCGCACGCGCTCGATGCCCGGCACCTCCGCGCAGCGCAGGAGCAACTGCGCGAAGGACACGCCGCCCAGGTACGAGTTCACGTTCTGCCCGATGAGCGTCACCTCGCGCACGCCCACCTTGGCCAGCCCGTCCACTTCCTGGAGCACGTCCGGGAAGGCGCGGCTCACCTCGCGGCCGCGCGTGTGCGGCACGATGCAGAACGAGCAGACGTTGTCGCAGCCCTTCATCACCGTGACGAACTCGGTGACCTTGCCGCGGGACGTCTCCGGGTCGGCGCGCGGGAAGACGTACTCCTCGGAGTCGACGAAGGCCGTCTCGACGACGCGCGCGCGCTCCGACTCGACGCGGCCGATGATGTCGGGCAGGCGCGCGATGTTGTCGGGGCCGAAGACGAAGTCCAGGTACGGCACCTTCTTGATGAGGCGGTCCTTCTCCTGCTGGGCCACGCAGCCGCCCACGCCGATGAGCGCGCCGCGGCTGGCCTTCACCGGCTTGTAGCGGCCCAGCGCGGACAGCATCTTGTCCTCGGCCTTCTCGCGGATGGAGCAGGTGTTGAGGATGATGAGGTCGGCGTTCTCCGGCACCGGCGTCGGCTCGTAGGACATCTTCGCCAGCACCTCGCTCATGCGGAGCGAGTCGTTGACGTTCATCTGGCAGCCGAAGGTGTGGATGAAGTAGCGCTTCATGCGATTTCTCTGAGCAAGAACGTGCCCTTATGCGACGGCCGGGCGTGGAAATCAACCGAACCGGGGACGGCGGTCATCCCTGGCTGAAGAGGCCGGTCATCCGGGTGTGCAGGTCCACCAGCCGAGCCTCGTGCTCCTTGAGGAGCGCCAGGGTGTCCTCGCCATAGCGGCGCGCCAGGGCGTCCGTGGCCTGCTCCTGCTTGACCAGCTCCCCGCGAAGGCGGGTCCTGAGCTCGTCCGTCTGGGGGCTCGGGGGCTGGGACTCGAGCTGACGCAGCTTGTCGTCCAGCTTGCGAGCCGTCCACCGGCGGCCTCCGAAGGCGCGCAGCAGGGACACGCCCTGCTCCAGCGTCTTGGCGTCGAGGCCGGAGGCGTCCTGGGCCTGGCGGTGGGCGGTGGCGAGGGCCTGGGCGCTTCGGTCCGAGCCCGCGTGGGAGAGGAAGGCCTCCTGGAAGCGCACCAGGGCGTCGAGCAGCGCGGCGTCCACGCGGGGCGTGGCCATGCGGAGGGTCCGGTCATCCGCCGCGGAGAGGTCCGTGCCGGACTCGCGGTTGGGGACGTCCTGGTAGCCGTGGTCGTCGAAGAGAGAGGGGGCCATGGGCGCTCCTGGGGAAATCGCGGGGATGTGTAACAGGGCCCGGTGCGCCACGGTAGGCTCGTGGCGCGCCGGGCCTCGGGTGGGGTCGTGTCGGTCGGGGGCCCGTCAGGCAGGTCGGACCCTCGTCCCCTCTCCTCTCGGCCGACCGGAATCCGGGGGCGGTTGCGTATCAGGCGATATGACTTCTTGGACAGCACCTGTGGTGGGTCGGTGGTGGTTGTTGGGTCTCCTGGGTGCCCTGCCCGCGCGGGCCGAGCCGGTGCGGCTGGCGGATGTGGCGGTCCCCGGGAGCGTCGTCAACACGGGGCCCATGGGGCTGACGGCGATGGAGGGGTACGCGCTCTTCTTCGGGGAGAACTCGCGCGAGCTCTATCGGACGGATGGGACGCCCGAGGGGACGAAGCTGCTGCGCACGCTCGCGTGGCGGCCCGAGCCGCTCGGCCCCGACAACTTCGGGTGGCAGCCTCCGCCCCGCTTCGCCGTCCTGGGCGCGAGCGCCTGGTGGCGGGGCCCCGAGGGATTGTGGACGACGGACGGCACCCCCGAGGGCACGCGCTTCATGGGGAGCCTGGGGCTCGCCGAGTCGCCGACCACGCCCGTCTCCTTCGGAGGCGCGCTCTACTTCTCGGCGGGCTCGCGGCTGTATCGCTCGGATGGCACGGTGCAAGGGACGCGCGAGCTCGCGGCGTTCGCCATGAAGGACCTCGGCGTGACGCCGGCCGTGGAGGCGGGAGGCCAGCTCTTCTTCGAGTGTGAGTCCGAGACGTCGGGGCTCGAGCTGTGCCGGACGGATGGCACGGCCGCGGGCACGGGTGTGGTCGCGGACCTGGTGCCGGGCTTCGGCAGTGGCGTGCCTCGGCTGCTGGGCGCGGTGGGAGACCGGGTGCTCTTCTCGACGAGCGCGGGAACGGCGACGAGCCCGCGTCGACTCTACGCGAGTGACGGCACGGAGTCGGGCACGGTCCTGCTGCACGCCACCGCGTCGGTCCGGGATGCCGCGGAGGAAACGGTCGCGGGCATGGGGCTCGCGCAGTCCCCCACCCTGTTGGACGGCGTGGCGTACTTCCCCTGCGTGAGCGAGGCGACGGGCGAGGAACTCTGTCGCACCGAGGGCACGGCGGAGAGCACGACGATCCTGGACCTGAATCCAGGCACGGGCGCCACGTCGCCTCGCAAGCCGGCCGTACTCGGTGGGAGGCTCATCTTCCAGGCGTGCGAGTCCCTGGGCGTGGGCAACGGTCAGGAGTGTCGGCTCCATGCGAGTGACGGCACGGTGGGCGGGAGCGAGGTCGTCTGGGGGGCGAAGCCCTTCGCGGGAATCGGGATGCGCGCCGGCCTGAGCGCGGTGGGCACCCACCTCGTCTTCTACGGTCATCAGGACGGGGGCTCGAGCTCGCTGTGGGCGACGGATGGCACGCAGGATGGAACGAGGCTGTTGCTGCAGCTCTCGCCCGTCGAGCAGTTCGTCATCGCGGACCTGCGACGGGACGCGGTCGTCTTCGGGGGCAAGCTGCTCTTCCCCGCGAGCGACGGACTGCGTGGGTTGGAGCTGCACTTCACGGATGGCACGCAGCAGGGCACGAACATCGTGGCGGACCCCACCCCGCGGCGGGGCACGGGTCGGGTCCTCGACATGGCGGCGCTCGACGAGCGGCTCTATGTGACATCGCACCTGGGGGCGGGCCAGCAACTGATGCGGCTCGACGGCACGACGCCGGCCAAGTACCTCCACTTCGCGACGAACAGCCTCAACGATTGGATCCAGCTGGCGCCCTTCCAGGGCCAGGTATTGCTCTCCACGGCCTCGGGCTTGTGGGCCACGGATGACAGCGCCACGGGCATCCACCACGTGACGGGGGATGTCTCCTCGGCCCGAATCATCCCCGGCGGGGACAAGGCCTTCCTCACGGTGGGAGGCCAGCTCTGGCTCACGGACGCCACACAGTCGGGGACCTTGCGCATCTCGGATGCCCCTGAGGGCGTGTCCGAGCCGGCGTACGTCCAGGGGAGTCTCTGGTTCAGCGGCAAGACGGAGGATGGTCGCCTGGAGCCCTGGACGACGACGGGAGAGCTCGGCCTGACGCGCAAGCTCAAGGACATCCACGTCGTCACCAGCGACGGGGGCTCGGCTCCACGCGAGTTCACGGGGCTGGGCGCGCTGACGTTCTTCTCCGCGAGGGACGAGGCTGGCCGCGAGCTGTGGAGGTCCGACGGCACCATGAGCGGCACGGTGCGCGTGGCGGACCTCCGTCCGGGGGAGGCCGGTGCGTCACCCGAGCAGCTCTTCGCGTGGAAGGGCCACCTCTACTTCTGGGCGACGGCGACGGAAGGTGTCACGACGCTGTGGAAGACGGATGGGACGGAGGCTGGCACGGTGTCGCTGCGCGCGGCGACGTTGAGGCGTGCTGCCACGGCGGATGGATTGGACGACGCGAACTTCGTGGCGTGGGGCGAGCACCTGTTCTTCGGCGGCGCGGACGCGGAAGGTGGCCGCGAGCTGTGGCGCACGGATGGGACGGAGGAAGGCACGGTGCGAGTCGCGGACCTGATGCCCGGCGTCGACTCGGCGCATCCGAATGCAATGCTCCTGGCGTCGCCCGAGGGCCCGCTGGTGTTCGCGGCGCTCGGTCCCACGACGGGGCGCGAGCTGTGGCGGTTGGATTCACCCACGGGAGCGCCGTCCCTGCTCGCGGAGATGATTCCGGGGGCGCGAGGCTCGAATCCGAGCCGCCTCACGATGGTGGGCTCGACGCTCTACTTCCAGGCGGATTACGGGCAGGGCATGACGGTCTACAAGCTGGCGGGCCTCATCTCGGACACCTTCCCGCCGAGGGTCAGCTGTCCGCCCAACCAGTCCGTGCAGGCGACGAGCACTCGAGGCGCCGAGGTCCGCTTCGAGGACGCCACGGCCTACGACGACTCGGGTGAAGCGCTCACGCTCGACGCAAGCCACGCCTCCGGAGCGACGTTCCCGGTGGGCACCACGGAGGTGACGTTCATGGCCAAGGACCTCGCGAGCAACGAGGGCACGTGCACCTTCTCGGTGACGGTGACGGGAACCTCCCAGCCAGACGCGGGTCCGTCCACGCCGGATGCGGGAGGTCCTCCGCCCACGCAGCCGCCGGACGAGGACAGCGGCTGTGGCTGCCAGAGCGGTGCCTCTTCCCTCCCCTGGGCGATGGCGCTGTTCGCGCTGCTCGGCCTGTCGCGGCGTCGCCCTCGCGTGACGCCCAGGTAGGCCTTTGTCGCAGGCCAGCCGCCCGAGCCCCGCTGAAAGCCGCCTTGCAATCCGTCGGATGTATAGCTAGCTATATATCGTGCTATGGATTGGAGGTTCGGCATGGAAGTCGATTTCCTCGCGGGGCTCGGAGTGGGTTTCCTGGGCAGTCGTCTCAAGCGGTTGGCGGAGCGGATGCAGGCCGACGCTGGGGAGGTGGCCCGTTCGTTGGACCTGCCGGTGATGCCCGCGCAGATGTCGTTGTTGATGACGCTGCGGCTGCACGGGCCGATGACGGTGGGCGAGGTGGCGGAGCGTCTGGGGGTGGCGCAGCCGACGGTGACGCGAGCGCTCGGGTCGCTGGAGGAGTTTATCGAGACGCGGCGCTCGCCGGACGATCAGCGCGCGAAGGTGCTGGCGCTGACGTACAAAGGCGAGGCGCTGCTGGTCCGGGTGCAGACGCAGCTGTTGGCGCGCATCGAGCCCGCAGCGGCCCAGCTGGTCGAGGGCCTGTCGGGTGACTTCATGCAGGGCCTGGCGAAGGTGGAGGCTCGGCTGGCCGAGTCCTCGATGCTGAAGCGGATTGAGGCCGCGGGCCCGCCGGCGATGTGGGTGCGTGACTTCTCCGATGACCAGGCAGAGGCCTTCCACCGCATCAACGCCGAGTGGATCCAGGAGATGTTCAAGCTCGAGGAGAACGACATCGCGCTGCTGTCGAGGCCGCGCGAGTTGATCCTCGACAAGGGCGGCGTGGTGCTGTTCGCGGAGACGCCGAAGTTGGGGGTGGTCGGCACCTGCGCGCTGATGGTGTCGAAGGACGGCTGGGTGGAGCTGACGAAGATGGGCGTGCTGAAGAGCGCGCGCGGTCTGAAGGTCGGTGAGTTCCTGCTCGCGAAGACGCTGGAGCGGGCGTCCAGCCTGGGCATGGACAAGATCTACCTGCTGACGAACAAGAAGTGCGGCCCGGCCATCCATCTGTACGAGAAGCTGGGCTTCGTGCACGACGCCGAAATCATGCAGCGGTTCGGCGCACGCTACGCGCGCTGCGACGTGGCGATGTCGTATCAGCCGAGCAGACGTTCGTGAGTCCCCTGCCCGGCCATTTCGGCGGAGGTCCGCTCAAGCCGGGACGAGCTGGTCCGCGATGCGCGCGAGGTCCGACACGGAGGTCACCACCACGGCCTGGTGACAGTGCTTCTCGTACGTGAGCATCTCGCTGTCACCGATGCCCCAGTTGCCACGCTCCTCGGGGCAGATCCACAGCACGCGCTTCGCCTTGCGGCGCAAGTCCTTCAGCGCCCAGACGTTGTTCGCGTTGTAGTTGTTCCGCCCGTCCCCAATCACCATCACCGTGGTCCGCCGGGTGATGCTGCCCAGGTGGTCCCGGGTGAAGTCCGCCAGCGCACGGCCATAGTTCGAGTTGGCGCTCAGGGACACCGTCTTCCCCGCCGTCGCCATGTCGATGGCCTCGTCCACGTCCAGATCCTTGAAATACTGCGTCACCTCGCCCACGTCGGACACGAAGACGAACGAGCGCACGCGTACGAACAGCGACTGCATCGTGTGCATGAACAGCAGCATCATCCGTGACGCGTTCCGGACCGAGTCCGACACGTCACACAGCACCACCAGCTCCGGGCGCTCGGGCCGGCGGCTGCGGAACTGGGGCACCATCGGCACCCCACCCCACGTCATGTTCCGACGCAGCGTCCTTCGTACGTTCAGCGCCCCCTTGCGGTGCGAGCGCTGCCGACGAATCAACCGGCTGCGCAGCTTCTCCGCCAGCGTGCGCACGGCGGACTCCATCTGGTCCACCTCCGCCTGCGAGAGCAGGTGCAGCGGCTTGTCCTGCGCCGTGTCCGTCCGCCGACGGATGCGAGCCTCCGCCTGCCGCTTCACCTCCTGTCGTGCGGCGTCCTCGATCTTTCGCATCGCCGCGGCCACGTGCCGCGAGACGATCTCCACGCCCTCCGGCGCCAACCCACGCGCCTTCAGCTCCGCCTCCAGCGACTTCATGTCGGACCGGGCCTTGTCGATGCCCGCCCCCGCCAGCATCCGCCGCGCGAAGAACCCCGCTTGCAGCGGACTCTCCAACTGCGACAGGTCCAACTGCAGCGACGCCATCCGGAAGATCTGCGCCAGCCGCGCCCTGTCCCCCTCCAGAACCGCCTGCGCCAGCGGCGACATCTCCGGCAGCAGCAGGTTCATCTGGTAGGTGACCATCTTCAGCAGGTCCCCATCCAGATACCCCTCCTCCTGGAGCTGCGCGGCCAGCGACTTGTCGATGGCCTCGAACGTCGCCGCCGCCCCCGAGAAGAAGAAGTCGAACGCGCGGTTGAACGTGTCCACGTCCAGCTCACGCTTCACCAGCGTGGTCCGCAGCACCGCCCGGAACAGCGCCCGGTCCGTCAGCCCCACCTCGGCCGCCGCCTTCAGCGCGTCCTGCACCTCGGACGTGCTCACGCGCACGCCGTTCTGCCGCAGCACCTCCGCGAACTCGACGATGCGTGCGTCCATCAGCCCCGCCCCGTCCGCTCGAAGGACATCACAGCTTCCACGTGGTGCGTCTGGGGGAACATGTCCACCACCTGAAGCGCCACCGGCCGATAGCCCGCCTCCACCAGCCCCGCCGCGTCCCGCGCCAGCGAGGCCGGGTCACACGCCACGTACACCACCCGACGGACCCCCAGCGCCACCATCCACTTCGCCAGCCCCGGAGCCCCAGCGCGAGGCGGGTCCGCCAGGCACACGTCGAACCGACGCCCCTCGGCCACCAGCCCGTCGCAGACCTTCCGCGCATCGCCCTGCACGAAGCGCACGTTGCTCACGCCCGCCTCACGCGCACTGCGCTGAGCCAGCTCCACGCCCACCGGGCTCGACTCCACTCCGAGCACCGACTGGACGCCCGCCGCCAACGGGAACGTGAAGTTTCCGTTGCCCGAATACAGCTCCAGCACCGACTCCTCGTCCCGCCCCGCCAGCTCGAAGATGGCCGACGTCACCAGCCCCACGTTCGCCTCCGCGTGCACCTGGGCAAAGGCATCCGGCCGCAGATACAGCGGCACCTCCGGCCGCAACGGCGAGAGCGAGCGCAGCACCGGCCTGCCCACCAACCTCGGCGAGCCCTCCTTCGGCACCAGCACCGCCCCCTCCATCCGCAGCGCCCGGACCGCGCCCTCCGCGGCCTCCAGGTGCCGCGCCGTCACCGGCCCCGTCAACGTCACCGCGAAGGCCGCCTTGTCGCCCTCGGCCAGCAGCAGCACCTCTTCGGTGTCCTTCGCCAGCGGCTTGAGCAGCGGCACCAGCTTCCCGGGCAGCGCCGTCAGCACGGGCGTCAACGCGCCACACTCGGACACCGCGAGCCGCTCATGGCTGCGCCGGCTGAAGTACCCGAGCGTTCCCTTTCCCGCCGGGTGCAGCACCGCGCGCCGCCGGTAGCCCCAGTCCCGAGGCGCGACCATCAGCGGCCGGACGGTGAAGTCCTCGCGCCGCAGGTGCCCCAGGTGCTCCAGCGTCGAGAGGACGATCTCCTGCTTCGCCTCACGCTGCGCGGACTCCGCGAGCCCCAGCCAGTCACACCCGCCACACTCCCCGGCCAGCGTGCACGGCGCCGGACGCCGCGCGGGCCCGGGAGTGACGACCTCGCGCAGCACCCCGCGCAGCACCCGTCCCTGGGTTTCCAGGTGGACGCGGACGGTGTCGCCCGGGAACGCGCCCGGGATGAAGACGGTGCGCCCCTGCCAGGACGCGACGCCTTCGCCGAGCTGCCCGAGGCGCTCGATGACCAGTGGGATGGGTGTCTCGGGGAGGGGCAGCATGCAGGCGCTCGATGGGGCGCCCTCAGGCGGGCCGCCCTACTTCCGGGTCGCGTCCGACGGGAGCTCCGAGCGCAACCGCTCCACGAACTCGCCGATCCGCGACCGCTTGTCGTCGTCAACGTCCAGGAACTCCACCGCCATCCCCGGGGACTGGGAGGACGCGGCGCCGAGCGCGTTGGTGCGCGTCACCCGGCCCTTCAACTCCACCGGGAAGTGCGCCCCCGGCAACGTCACCAGCAGCTTCACCACCGTGTCGACCGGCAGCGGCTTGTCGGTGTTGATGTAGAGCCCGCCTCGCGACAGGTTGACGGCCCAGTCCGTCACGAACCCCGCCACGCTCCGGTACGCCACCGGCAGCTCGTACTCCACCCGCGGCGCGCGGTGGTCGATGGGGTTCTGCTTCTCCGAGGTGTCGGCCATTCGAGGGGCTCCGCCGGGGAAGTCGTCCGTACCACCCTCCCCCAGCGGCGCACCTTAGCCTCGGTCGCTCAGACTTTCATCTCGCGCACGTCCGGGGCGATCTTCAGCTTGGGCTCGGTGAGCTTCTGCACCAGCTCCACCGTCACGCCCGGGGCCAGCTCGCGCAGCACCAGGCCCTCCGGCGTCACGTCGATGTAGGCGTGGTCCGTGACGATGTGGTGCACGCACTTGAGGCCCGTCAGCGGCAGCGAGCACTTCTTGAGGATCTTCGGCTGACCCTCCTTGTTCGCGTGCTCCATGGCCACGTAGATGCGCTTGGCGCCCACCGCCAGGTCCATGGCCCCGCCCATGCCCTTGATCATCTTCCCGGGGATCATCCAGTTCGCCAGGTCCCCTTCCTCGGAGACCTCCATCGCGCCCAGGACGGCCATGTCGATGTGGCCCCCGCGGATCATCCCGAACGACAGCGCCGAGTCGAAGAACGACGCGCCCTTCACCGTCGTCACCGTCTCCTTGCCCGCGTTGATGAGGTCCGGGTCTTCCTTGCCCGCCTCGGGATAGGGCCCGATGCCGAGCAGGCCGTTCTCCGACTGGAGCACCACCTCCACGCCCTCGGGGATGTAGTTGGGGACGAGCGTGGGGATGCCGATGCCCAGGTTCACGTAGAAGCCATCCCGCAGCTCCTGGGCGATGCGCTTCGCAAGCTGTTCACGAGTCAGTGGCATGGGGTCCTCAGGCCGTCTTGCGGACGGTGCGCCGCTCGATCCACTTCTGGAGGTTCTTCGCCTGGACGATGCGCTTCACGAAGATGCTCGGGATGTGCACCTGGTCGGGGTCCAGCTCGCCCGGCTGAACAATCTCTTCCGCCTCGACGATGGTGACCTTGGCCGCCATGCACATCATCGGGGAGAAGTTGCGCGCGGTCTTGTTGAACACCAGGTTGCCCCACGTGTCCGCCTTGGCCGCGTGGATGATGGCGAAGTCCGCCTTCAGCGGCGTCTCCAGTACGTGCAGCCGCCCGTCGATGACGCGCGTCTCCTTGCCCTCGGCCACCTGGGTGCCCGCGCCCGTCGGCGTGAAGAACCCGCCGATGCCGCAGCCGCCCGCGCGGATGCGCTCGGCCAGCGTGCCCTGCGGGTTGAGCTCCACGTCCAGCTCGCCGGAGAGGAACTGGCGCTCGAACTCCTTGTTCTCCCCCACGTAGCTCGACACCATCTTCTTCACCTGCTTGTTCTGGAGCAGGATGCCCAGCCCGAGCTCGGTGGTGCCGCAGTTGTTGGAGATGATGGTGAGGTTCTTCACGCCCTTGCGATGAATCGCCTCGATGAGATTCTCGGGGTTGCCACACAACCCGAAGCCGCCGCTCATCAGCGTACAGCCGTCCGGGATGTCGGCGACCGCCTCGTCCGCGCTCGCGTAGACCTTGTTCATGCGCCCTCCTGATAACGGAAACGGGGTGAAGGCCCGTCGAAGGCCCTCACCCCGCCCCTCTCCCCGTGGGGAGGGGGTGGACTACCGCTCCACCATCAGCGCGATGCCCTCGCCGCCGCCGATGCACAGCGACGCGACGCCCCGCTTCTTGTCCTGGTCCTTCATCGTCTGCAGCAGCGTCACCAGCACGCGCGCGCCCGAGGCGCCAATCGGGTGCCCCAGCACCACGCCGCCGCCGCGCACGTTCACCTTCGCCGGGTCCAGCCCGAGGATGCGGTTGTTGGCGATGGACACCACCGCGAACGCCTCGTTGATCTCCCACAGGTCCACGTCCGCCGCCTTCACGCCCTTCTTCGTCAGCAGCGTGTTGATGGCGTCCGCCGGAGCAATGGTGAACTCCACGGGCTTGCGCGCCGCCTGCGCGTAGCCGGTGATGCGGCCGAGGATGGTCTTCCCCTCCGCCTTCGCCCGCTCCTCGCTCATCAGCACCAGCGCCGCGGCGCCGTCGTTGATGGAGGACGCGTTGGCGGCCGTCACCGTGCCGTCCTTCTTGAACACGGGCTTGAGGCCGGGAATCTTGTCCGGCTTGGCGTTGCGAGGACCCTCGTCCTCGGACACCGTCGTCTCCTCACCGGGCTTCTTGCCGGGGATGACCACGGGGACGATCTCCGCGGCGAACAGGCCCTCCTTCTGGGACTGGATGGCGCGGCGGGTGGACTCCAGCGCGAACTCGTCCTGCTGCGCGCGGCTGATGTTCTGCGACGTGGCGCACTCCTCGGCGCAGTTGCCCATGTGGACGTTGCCGTACACGTCCCAGAGGCCGTCGTGGATCATCGCGTCCTTGAACTCCACGTTCCCCATGCGCGCGCCGCCACGCATCGTGTGGCTGATGTACGGCGCGTTGCTCATGGACTCCATGCCGCCCACGACGACGACGTCCGCCTCGCCCAGCGCAATGGCCTGCGCGCCCGCGATGACGGCCTTCAGGCCGGAGCCACAGACCTTGTTGAGCGTGGTGGCGGGAACTCCCTCGGGCAGGCCGGCGAACAGCGTGGCCTGACGGGCGGGCGCCTGGCCGACGCCGGCCTGGAGCACGTTGCCCATGATGACTTCCTGCACGGCCTCGGGCTTGACGCCCGCGCGCTCGAGCGCGGCCTTGATGGCCACAGCGCCCAGCTGCGGAGCCGTCAGCTTGGAGAGCGCCCCCTGGAAGGAGCCGATGGGGGTACGGGCCGCGCCCACGATGACGACTTCACGAGCCATGAATCTGTCTCCCTTGAGGATGTACGGAGGTCCTTCGATAACAGCGGCGCTCGCCCTTATCACCGGGCGTTCCCCGGAGTTCAAGCGTCCTCGCTCGCCGTCCGGCCCGGAGCGTCGCCTGTCCGACCGGTCGGGAGGTCGGCGCCCATTCCCCCGAAAAGGCAACGGCCGGGCCCCCTTGCGGGAACCCGGCCGTCACGCCGTGAAGCGGCTCGCTGACTACTTCTTGGTCAGCTTGCCCATCACGTCGCCGAGGCGCGCCTTGGAGCCTTCCGCCTGCTTGCGGAGGTACTCGCGGTAGTCGTCGCCCTCGCCGATCAGCGCCTTCATGGACAGCGCGACCTTCCGGTCCGGCGTGTTGATGTCGATGATCTTCACCTCGACATCCTGGTTCTCCTGCACCACGTCACGCGGGTTCTCGACACGCTCCTCCTTCAGCTCGGAGACGTGGACGAGGCCCTCGATGCCCGGCTCGATCTCCACGAACGCGCCGAAGTCGGTGACCTTGGTGACCTTGCCCTTCACGCGGCTGCCCACAGGCAGGCGCTCGGACAGCGTCTCCCAGGGGTCCGGCTGGAGCTGCTTGATGCCCAGGCTGAAGCGCTCGTTCTCGACGTCGATGTTGAGGACCACCGCCTCGACCTCGTCGCCCTTCTTGAACATCTCGCCCGGGTGCTTGATGCGCTGGGTCCAGGAGATGTCGGACACGTGCACCAGGCCGTCCACGCCCTCCTCGACGCCGACGAACACGCCGAAGTCGGTGACGTTGCGGATCTGACCCTTGATGACGGAGCCGATCGGGTACTTGTCCTCGAGCAGCGTCCAGGGGTTCTGCTCGATCTGCTTCATGCCCAGCGCGATGCGCTTGGCCTTCGGATCGATGTCCAGGACGACGGCCTCCACCTCCTGGCCGACCTCCAGGATCTTGGACGGGTGCTTGAGGCGCTTGGTCCAGGACATCTCGGACACGTGCACCAGACCCTCGACGCCCTGCTCGATCTCGATGAACGCGCCGTAGTCCGTGATGGACACGACCTTGCCCTTGACGCGCGTGCCGACCGGGTACTTCTCGTCGGCGCGGTGCCACGGGTCCTCCTGGATCTGCTTCAGGCCCAGGCTGACGCGCTCCTGCGTCGGGTCGAACTTGAGGACGACGACGCGGACCTCGTCACCCACGTTGAACATCTCGCTGGGGTGACCGATGCGGCCCCAGGACATGTCCGTGATGTGCAGCAGGCCGTCGATGCCGCCCAGGTCGATGAACGCACCGTAGTCGGTGAGGTTCTTGACCACGCCCTTGAGGACCGCACCCTCCTTCAGGTTCTTGAGGGTCTCCTTCTTCATCTCCTCGCGCTGCTTCTCGAGGAGCACGCGGCGGCTCAGGACGATGTTGCCGCGCTTCTTGTTGAACTTGATGACCTTGAACTCGAATTCCTTCGAGATGTACTGGTCAAGGTTGCGCACGGGCCGGATGTCGACCTGGCTGCCCGGGAGGAACGCCTTCACGCCGATGTCGACGGAGAGGCCACCCTTCACGCGGCCGACGATGGTGCCCTTGACGATCTCATCGCGCTCGCAGGCGGCGCTGATCTCGTCCCAGATGCGCATCTTGTCGGCCTTCTCCTTGGAGAGGACGACCATGCCGGTGTCGTTCTCACGGCTCTCCAGGAGGACCTCGACCGGGTCGCCCGCCTTGACGGAGATCTCTCCGCGAGGGCTGGTGAACTCGGAGATCGGGACCTGACCCTCGGACTTGTAGCCGATGTCGACGATCGCGAAGTCCTTGGTCACCTGCACGACGGTGCCCTTGACGATCTCCCCTTCCTTCAGGATGCCGTCGCCACCGCGCTGCTTGAGCGACTCTTCGAACATCGCCGCGAAGTTCTCATCGCCGGCGTCCGTCTCGATCTGCTGGTTCACGTTCTGCTGCATGGAGTTGGAAGTCCTTTGAAACGGTACAGCTGCCCCCTGATTTGATGGACGGGGCCTCCGCGCGGGGAGCAGCGGGAGGTCACGGACGTCCCCACCTCTGGGGACTTTTGAATGAAGCCGCGCACCCTAGACACCGGTTATTCCGGTAGTCAAGCGCGCTCGTGCCCCATGTGCTGATCACGGATGCGCTCCGCCGGAACTGTCAAGACCCGGCGGGACCTTCCGCATCACTCGAACTAAGACCGCTCGCCCTCCCGCGCACCCCTGACAGCAGGGCGCCACGCGAGCGACCGGTGCACCTGCCCGGTCAGCGAGCCCGCGCACTGTACTCGAAAAATCCGCTGAAATGCGACCGCTCGCGTGCAGGCCCGTTCCGCTCGTGGGTCGAGGTCCGCGAGTCCGGTGCCCGGCGTGAGTCATGGGGGAGGTGCGCCCGGGGGGGTGGACTGTTTTCCCGCACGTCGGCGGCCGCGGGCCTCTTCCTTCCCTTCCCTCTCATGAGGTCGTCGCCCTCGCTCCGGGCTGGCGTCGTGTACTGGGATTTCAAGAAGGACATAGAATGCCGCGTTCACTTCTCGGCTGGCACAGGATGTCCATGCTTCGTTGGAGCCCTTCCCTGCTTCTGGTGGTCGTTGCCCTGCTGGGCGCGGGTCGTGTGTCCGCACAGGGGGTGGACTCGAACCGGCTCATCCTGTCGCGCGACAGGAACGTGGAGGTCCTGCTCGTCGAGGAGAAGGCCTACGCGGGCGCGTCCCACACGCTGGGGTGGCTCTACTACGACGACCTGGTGTCGCGGGGGTACGTGGACGTCGGGAACCCGGATGATCCCAACGACGACGTGCTCATTGACGTCGAGGGCAATGGCATCCCGGACTTCCACGAGGACTTGTACAACCTCAATCCGGACCGGGGTTACATCGGCGAGGCCACGCGGTGCATCCCGGAGCGCATCTTCTTCCATCGGCGGGCGGAGACCGGTGAGGTGCTCCGCCTGCGCGAGCCGGAGCTGCTGACGGGCGGTTGCACGTCGGCCACCAGCTACTCGCCGAATGGTGGGCCCAAGCGATGGCCGGACGATGTGCCGGACTATCCCGCGCGTCCGGTGGGCGCGGTGGTGGGGCAGCGCGTGCGCGACGCGACGGACCTGGTGGATGCGAGCGGGAACTTCCGCGCGGGCGCGGTGCCGGGGCTGCTGGATGCGTACTTCAGCGACCGGGGCGTCTTCCCCCACATCCCCAACCTGCTCGAGCCGGATGACGCACAGAACGGGCACATGGGGTTGGGGAACATCATCCTGCTGAGCACGGATGACGATGCGAACCTGTGCCCGGGGTCGCCCGCGGTGGAGTGCCTCACGCCGCGGCTGGCATCCGGGGGCCCGGGGCAGCCGGCGTCGGTGGGGCCCATCTGGGACCTGTCGGGCGCGGTGGACGGGCTGCCCGATTACAAGGCGAGCGCGTTCGGTCCGGATGGGCGGGTCATCGCGGGTCGGGACGTGACGGCGACCATCAACGAGGAGGACCGCCGGGTGAGTCTGGGGACGGTGACGGG
>NZ_SRLW01000220.1:0-17117 GCF_006518215.1 Myxococcus sp. AB025B | reverse complement strand
CCCCCACACCCGAGCCGACGCCCGAGCCCACCCCAGAGCCGACTCCCGAGCAGCCCTCCGTGGACAAGTTCGGCGTGACGCGGCTGCACCCGTCCAAGGCGGGCGGCGAGTCCTGGGCGCTGGCGGACGACCCCACGTCGGACCCCCGGTTCGACCCGCAGCGCGCCATCACCCGCAACGCGGACGGCTCGTGGAAGATGAAGCACAGCCAGGTGCGCATGGGCGTCACCACCTCCACCGGCTACTCCGCCGCGAAGATTCCGACGTATGACCGGGATGTGCTGGCCAGCCGGGGCTACATGCAGGCGCCCAACGACTGGAAGAACGTCGAGATGACGGGCTTCGTGAAGCTCAACGCCGCGTCGGACGGCTCGGACAACTTCGACTGGTACGCGCGCGGCGGCAAGCACAACAACAACAACTCCGGCTGCGAGGGCAGCAGCTACAAGGGCGGCCTGCACTACGACGGCCGCGCCCGCTGGCAGAAGGAGACGTGGCATGTCTCCTACGACCAGGCGCCGTACAAGCCGGCCACCTCCGCGCTCAAGGGGCGCTGGGTGGGCTTCAAGGCGGTGATGCGCAACACCACCGTCAGCGGCAAGGAGGCCGTGCGGCTGGAGATGTACGTCAACGAGAACGCCGACAAGGTGACGTGGAAGAAGGTCTACGACTGGGTGGACGCTGGGGACTGGGGCGGGGACGCCGGGCACTGCGGCGGCTCCGTGGGCGCCATGCCGATCACCTGGGGTGGCCCCATCGCCACGTTCCGCTGGGACAACGCGGAGGACGTCGACTTCAAGTGGCTGTCCGTCCGTGAAATCCAGCCGTAGTCGCTGAGCCGTCCCCACCGACGACGACACCGGGGCGCGGGAGGTCCTCCTTCCGCGCCCTTCGTGTCTCCTGCCCGGGTCGTGTCGGGACGCGGACGCGAGCCGGGACTGGAAGGCCGCTGGTCCAGGTGACACCCCGTTCGCAGCCTACTTCACGCCGGCCGTGAGAGCGGGCGGCGACTCGGGTGTGTGTGCGGCCTCGGCGCGTCGTCGGGCCGCTTCGGTGGGGGGGCGGGGACATGCGAATCACTTTCCTGGGCCATGCAGGCTTCGCCGTGGAGTGCGCGGGGAGCGTCGTCGTCATGGACCCGTGGCTGTCCCCGCGCGGGGCGTTCGACTCGGCGTGGATGCAGCTGCCCCGCAACCACCACCTGGCCCCGCGCGTGCGCGAGCTGTTGGAGACGCCCGGCCGCGAGCGCTACCTGTACGTCAGCCACGAGCACAAGGACCACTTCGACCCGGAGTTCCTGGCCAGCCTCCGCACCCGGGACTTCACGGTGGTGATTCCCCGCTTCCAGCGCTCGGAGCTGCAGGACATCTTCGCCCGCTACGGCTGCAAGCGCGTCATCGCCTGCGAGGACGGGCGCGAGGTGCCCATCAAGGGCGGCTACCTCAAGCTCTTCGTGTCCGAGCAGGGCACCAACCGCGACTCCGCCATCATGGTGCGCGGTGACGGCCAGTGCTTCGTCAACCTCAACGACTGCAAGCTGCACGACCGACTGGCGCGCATCTGCGAGGAGGAGGGGCCCATCGACCTCTTCACCGCCCAGTTCTCCGGCGCCATCTGGCACCCCACCTGCTACGAGTACACGCCGGAGACCTACGCGGCCATCTCGCTGAAGAAGCGCGAGAGCAAGTTCGAGGCGGTGGCGCGCGCGCTGGAGGTGGTGAAGCCGCGGGCCTACCTGGCCTCGGCCGGCCCCGCGTGCTTCCTGGACCCGGCCCTGTTCGCGCTCAACCTGGAGAAGGTGAACATCTTCCCCAACGCCACCACGCTGTTCCGCTTCCTCGAGCAGCGGCTGCCCGGCGCCCACACCCGCTTCCTGGAGCCCATGCCGGGGGACGTGCTGGACGCGGCCTCGCTGGAGTACGTCTCGCTGGACGGCGCGCGGCTGACGGAGGAGGGCTTCGAGTCCTACCTGCGCACCTACGCGGCGGACATGGCGCACCTGTTCCGGGAGCGGCGGCGCAACATGCTGCGCGCGGAGGTGGATGAGATCCACGCCCGGCTGCGCGTGGAGCTGCAGCGCAAGCTGGACCTGTTGGACCTGCACGAGCGGGTGGGGATGCCGCTGTACGTGGAGCTGACGGAGCTGCCCGAGCGCCTCTTGCGCGTGGACTTCAAGGGCCGGCGCGTGGACGAGGTGGCGGAGATTCGCGAGACGACGCGCTACACCATGAAGGTGAGCGCCGCGGACATGGTGCGCGTGCTGGACCGGAAGCTGACGTGGGAGGACTTCCTCTTGTCGTTCCGCCTGCGGCTGAGCCGCTTCCCGGACGTCTACGAGCCCATCCTCCACGGCTTCCTCGGCGTCGAAATCGAGGACATGCGGGCCTTCTGCGAGGGCGTGCGCTCCACCGAGTCCCAGCGCGAGCGCACCGTGGTGACGGTGGGCCACCGGCGCTTCTCCGTGCAGCGCTTCTGCCCGCACCAGGGCGCGGACCTGTCCGAGGGGTGGGTGGAGGAGGGCAGGTACCTGGTCTGCCCGCGCCACCGCTGGCAGTTCGACCTGGAGGACGGAGGCCGATGCGCCATGAACGGCTCCACCCTCTGCGCCGAGTCCGTGTCGGAGAAGTCCGCCACGCCCGCACCGGCCGAGGAGCCGCTCGCGCTCTGACGTCCTCGTGTGTCGACGCCATGGCACACCGGGCCATGCGGGAACCCCGTATGTGTTTCGCACCCTCCTGTGACATTCCAGGCTACATGGGTGGGTCGCGAGGCTTTGATTTGTAGCGCGGGATGTCACACGTGTAGTCGCTATCGCCTCGGGTCCTTCGTGACGTGTCTGTGTTTGATGGAGATTGGTGCTGGGATTGAAACATCCCGCGCCGCCGTGGCAACGTCAGATGAATCACATACCATGCGGGAAGGTGGCGCCCTCGAGGCGTCGCCTTTCTTCAACGGGGAGGTATGTGATGTCTCTGTCGGCAATGGTCAGCAAGCGGTGGATGTGGCTGTGTGGCGCGCTGAGCGGCACGATGCTGCTGGGCGCGGCCTGTGGTGCGCCCGAGGGGGAGGCGGAGGCTCCCGCGGCGGTGGAGCACGTGCAGCCGCTGGTGACGTGTACGCCCGCCAGCTCCGGCACCACCATCTGTGGCGTCGTCACCAACGCGGCCGGAGTCCCGCTCGCCGGGGCGCGGGTGCGCGTCGGCAGCGCCGCGGGGACGTCGGCCTCGGACGGCTCGTTCTCGGTGACGGCGGCGGTGCCCATGGGCACGCCGGTGACCATCGATGTTCCGGGCTACATGCCCTACGTGGGCGCCGTCACGCGCAACGTGCTCGGGGCGCGCTTCGTGTTGCACTCGCTGCACCGGCAGACGTTCAGCGCGTCGGGCACCGTCGTGGTGACGGACCCGCGCAACGGCGCCTCCATCCAGGTGAA
Source organism: Myxococcus sp. AB025B (assembly GCF_006518215.1). Taxonomy (NCBI): domain Bacteria; kingdom Pseudomonadati; phylum Myxococcota; class Myxococcia; order Myxococcales; family Myxococcaceae; genus Myxococcus; species Myxococcus sp. AB025B. The sequence goes on along the minus strand of NZ_SRLW01000220.1, from coordinate 13,684 downwards.
CCTGTCCGCGCTGCGCGGCCCCTCGGGTGAGCAGGTGCAGGGCCCGTTCACGGTGGGCGTGCGTCACATCGACACGGGCCTGTTGGCGATGCCGGGCACCGACGGCGCCGTCAACCTGTCGGGCCAGCAGGTGTTCCTGGAGTCGCGCGGCGCCATCTACACGGAGGTCCGCGACGGCAGGGGGCAGCTGCTCAAGCTGGCCCCGGGCGCCACCGCGCGTGTCTTCATCCCGCTGACGAATGACCTGGCTCCCACGGCCCCGGCGAACATCGCCTTCTGGTCCATGCCCGTGGGCTCCAACCAGTGGCGGCAGCAGCCCACCAACGGCACCCGCACGGGCAACCCCGTGCAGTGCAACAACCGCGAGACGGTGAGCTGCAACGCGGACGACTGCGCGCGCATCTCCAACAGCGGCTTCACGGCCAACACCAATGAGGTCGGCTTCATCAACGCCGACATCGAGAAGACCAACCCCGCCTGTCTGCGCATCGACGTGAACGCGGCCGCGCTGCCGCCGGGCACCACGCTGCCCATCTGCCTGGAGCTGGAGATTCCGCTCCCCACCGGTGGCAGCCAGACGCGCAACATCTGCGTGGGCGCGGGCACGGACGTCCTCTACAACCTGCCGGCCAACGCCAACATCGTCGTGCGCCAGGCCCAGGGCTACGGCTGCCCGCCGCCTCCGGGTGGCAGCGTGGTGGTGAACACCGGCGCGCCCTGGGGCGGCACCGGCGTGCCTTCGACGCCCGGCCAGTGCAACGGCGTGCTGACGCTGCCGCCGCTGCCGTGAAGTCCCTGACATCCTGAAGTCCAAGGGCCCCGGCGCGTCCAGCGCGCCGGGGCCTTCTTCGTGGGAGGACGGGGGCGCGCCTTGGTCGTGCAGGCGACAGCCATCCGGGACCGGCAGGCGATTTCGAGCCCCGGCCCGAGCGGACACCATCGGCGCCACCCCCATGAGAGTCATTCCCAGAGGCCGCGCTTTCGACCGGCGATTCCGAGTGGCTGTCCTTGGCGCGGGAGTCGGCGGCGTCGTGTCCGCGGCCGAGTGCCGGCGGGCGGGGCACGAGGTGGAGCGTGACTCGCGCCGCGAAGCGGCCCGCTGGCTCGCGCCTGCTGAGCGGCCGCGGGCCGTCTGGTTTCACATCGTCGTTGGAGGAGTTCCACATGAGGGAAGTCGCGCACACCACCCCGCTGCATTCGGAGCCCCGGGGGCCCGCCGAGCTCGTCCGCAGCTTCCTGCCCATCCTCTATGGTTGTGATGAGCACCGTCCCCGCGCCGCCGCGTCGAGGCACTATCACCCGGACACCACGTTCCATGACCCACTCGTCACGGTGCGGGGGGTGGAGCGCGCCCGGCGGCTCGTGTATGTCAACAGGACCTTCCTCTCGGATTGTCGCATGGCCTTCGGCGACGTCACCGAGTCGCGGCGTCCGGATGGCTCCCATGTCGTGATGGCCGAGGTGAAGACCTCGCTCGTCTTCAAGCACTTCCTCGCCCTGCGGCCCTGGCAGGCGCTGGTGGGGGATACCTTCACGTACCACGCCGTGCACAAGGTCGTGCTCGACCAGGACCTGAAGGTCACCGAGCACGAGGAGATCTACAGCGTCCGCTCCGTGCTCGACTCCTCGCCTCTGGGGCGGGTGTTGTATGGCCTGGTCCGGAAGCTCAACCACGCGTGCACGTCCGACTTCGGCTACACGCTGAACCAGTACATCGCCGGGGACCGGAGCGTGCGGACCATCTTCTGACGCCCCAGTTCCCACGCGGATGTCAGGGATTGAACGGCGTCCGCGGACCCGCGATATGGGGAGGGCCCCTGTTCGTTCGAGGGATTCCGGGTCGGCCTTCCTCCGTGCACGTCCATCCCGCTCGCGCCGGCCCCATCCCCGGGGGCAGACATGGTGAAGTGGACGTGGGTCGTCGTCGCGGTGGTGTGGTGGCTGGCTGGCGCGGGCGGGTGCGACAGCCCGGACCGTGAGGTCATCGAGGTGCCGGTGGACCTGTCTCCCGGCACGCCGCTGCCGGACCCGGGAGACCTGGGGCCACCGCCGGCCGTGAGCTGCGCGCTCCGGGTCTCCGTCAGCACCCCGGATGACTGCGGCAAGCTGGAGTCCTACGACCTGACGGGCTGTGATCTGGAGAGCCTGAAGCGGGTGGACACCTCGGGCCCCTTCAACGCGCGCTTCCACGACACCTCGACGGGGCCGGGGCGCGGCACCGATCAGCTGCTGGGCCGGTACTACTTCCTCGACCCGGAGGCGGCCCACCCGATGTTCCTGGTGTCGACCGCCAATATTCCCGGCCGTCCCTACAGCGTGACGGCGGAGCTGGGGTGCCGGGCGGTGGGGACGGACCGTGTGCTGGGCTGTGACGTCCGTTGCGAGGCGGGGAAGCCGCCCCGGGTGCTCAGCTTCGAGAGCGTCCGGACCCGCCGCCGGCCCGGGGAAGCAGAGTCCTCGGGCGGGCTGCGACTCATCGGCGAGGCCTCCACGGGGGCGAACACGGGCATGGGAGTGGATGTCTACGTCACCAAGGGGCACGCGTACGTGGTGAACATCGAGGCGTTCTTCCCGGGGGAGGGAGGTCTGTTCGTCTTCGACCTCGCGGACCGCACCGCGCCGCGCCTGGTGGCGTCCATCACGCACCCCGATGATGCCTATTGGAACGGGGTCTGGGCGAAGGACGACGCGCTCTATGTCGCCAGCGCGGCCCGGGGCGTCCTGGTGTTCGACATCTCCGACCCCGCGTCCCCCAGGCTCATCCAGGACCTGTCGGGCGGCATGCGGCGCAGCACCCATACCCTCTTCGTGAATGGCAATCGGCTGTATGCCATGGACAACGGGGACGTCCTCATCTTCGACGTCACCCACGCGCGCGAGCCCGTGTTGCTGGGCAGCTACCGGGACGAGAGCTCCCGGATGCCGGGGCGCAACTCCTATCCCCACGACGCCACCTCCTTGAACCACCTGCTCTTCGTCAACCATTGGGGCGCGGGCCTGCTCATCCTCGACGCGCGCGACCCCGCGAACGTGAAGAAGCTGGGCGCGTACGAGTATCCCAACGCGATGAGCCACTACTCGCGCGTGGCGTACTTCCAGAACAACCTCATCGCGTTCGAGGGCGGCGAGGGGTGGGGCGCCCACCTGCGGGTGCTCAACCTGAACGACCCGGCGAACCCCACCCTCATCGGCGAGTACAAGCTGTCGCCGGAGGTCTCCATCCACAACATGGAGCTCGTCGGCAACCGGCTCTATCTGGCGCACTTCCAGCACGGCGTGCGCGTCCTGGATGTCACCGTCCCGAGCCGTCCCCGGGAGATCGCCTATCACCACACCTGGCGGGAGCACGACCCCGTGTTCCTCAACGTCTCCTCCTGGGAGGGCGCCGTCGGCATCCGCGTCCCGGGGGACGGCTATGTCTACGTCGTCGACTCGCAGCGAGGCCTGCTCATCTTCCCGGAGCTGTGAGCCCGCCAGGGGCCCGGCTGTCCCCCGCACCGGGCCTCTGGTAGCCTGGATGCCAAGGCAGTCCAGGAGGGGGAACTCCGATGAAGGCGCTGATGATTCCGCTCGTGACGTCGTGTGTCGTGGTCGGCGGCTGTCGCGAGAACAAGGTCGAGGGTGACACACCGGGTCCTGGGGCACCCGAAGTCGAGAAGCGACTCGAGGTGCCACCCAACGGCAAGGTCGTGATGCACAAGCTGTTCGACGACAAGTTCATGGAGATGGCGGCGATGCCGCTGCCGGACAACTGGATCGTCAACAACGGCAAGGCGGTCATCAGCGGACCGGGCAACGTGAATGTCTACATGGTCCCCATGAAGACGTTCATGTTCTCGGGCGACCCGATGATGCAGCAGGTGGCGGCGCGCAGCGGCCAGCCGATGCGGCGCTTCGAGTCCATCGACCAGGTCATCCAGCAGGACCTGGTGCCCATTGCTCGCAAGGAGGGCGCGAAGCTGGTGAAGCAATACGACGCGCCGGACATCGCCGCGTCCGACAAGGGCTTCTCGGACCTGCTCTACAAGGTCGCCCCCATGCGCCAGCTCTTCCTGGCGAAGGTGACGGAGTGGACCGACAAGCGCGGTGAGCCGTACATGATGGTCGTCCACCTGAGCGCCACGGACCTGGGCAACATGGTGTCCTGGAACTACTACACGCACGCGCTTGACGCGCCCAAGGAGCGCTACGAGGAGAGCAAGAAGGTCGTCCTCCAGGCGCTCGCGGGCACGCGCTACAATCCGCAGTACGTCCAGGCCTACAACCAGGGCGAGATGGCCCGGGAGCGCGCGAGCTGGGCGGCGCACCACCAGCGCATGCAGGCCAACAAGGCCGCCTTCGAGGCGCAGCAGCGCGCGTTCCACGAGAAGAACGACGCCATCAACAAGTCCATCGCGGAGACCTACGCCAGCCGCGACGCCACGTCGGACCGCATGCACCACCGCTTCGTCAACTACATCAAGGACGAGGAGACGGTGCGCAACACCGCCACGGGCACCCGGCATCAGGTCCAGACGGGCGCCAATCAGTACTGGATGAACGGCAACGGCCAGTACGTCCCGTCGAACGACCCCAACTACGACCCGAACCGCGACCCCAACCTCAACCACCAGCAGTGGGACGAGGCGGAAGTCGAGGACTGAGATGCCTGCTCCACCGTGCAGCCGGTTGCACAGCTTCGCCCGCTCGGCGTGCCGTCCCCTGCACGGTGGTGTCTGGCCTCCCACCGCGGAAGTCCTGACGCGCTGGTGGGCATTCGGGGTGCATGACATCGTGGGCTGACTCGACGAAAGGGATGTGATGGCCTTGGAGCTGGCGGTGATCCTCGGTTGTGCGATTGCCGTGTCCTTCATCCTGGGGATTGTCTTCGCGCTCCCCAGGACCCACTCGAAGAAGACGCGTCGGCTCGGAGCCGGGCTGCTGATCGCGGGGGGTGTGTTGTCGGCTGGCGGGTTGGCGTGGCTCATCTGGAGCGTCGTCGACTTCTTCTCCAACACCAACTTCTCCAAGGGGCGGGTGCTGCGCCTGCGCGGGCGTGCCCGCGTGGCCCGCCGGGCGCTGGGGTCGGGCTGGGCGGATGACGCCGTGCCGGAGGTCTCGGGGCTCACGACGTGGCAGCGGACGGTGCTCGGGGAGGCGTGGATGACCTCGGCGCGGATGGAGCATGCGTCGGTGCCAGCCTTCGCGAAGCTGTCGCTCCGGCTCTCCGCGATGGGGGCGCCGTCGGCGCTGCTGGAGGACTGCCACCTGGCGGCGCTGGACGAGGTCCGCCACGCACGCAGGTGTTTCGCGCTCGCCCGGGCCTTCTCGGGAGTGGACTGGACGGCGGGGCCCATTCCGGAGCTGGAGCAGGAGGGCGTGAAGCCCATGGCGACGGGCTCCGAGGAGGCCTGGGCGCGGCTGGCGCGCGGCTCGTTGCTGGACGGGTGCCTCGCGGAGGGCGTGGCCTCCCTGGTGGCCGCGGAGGGCGCGCGGCGTGCCGCGGACCCCGTGGTGCGCGAGACGCTGTCGGTCATCGCCGAGGACGAGGCGCGGCACGCCGAACTGGGCTGGGATGTCCTCGACTTCGCGCTGGAGCGAGGCGCAGGGAGCGCGGAGGCCGGCCTGCGGCGGGCCCTGTCGGAGCTGGACGCGCGGAGCACGCCTTCGCTCCCGCCCATCCCGGGCGTCGACGAGGACTTCCTGGCGCGGCACGGCCTGCTATCCCAGGCGGAGCTGGGTCACTGGACCCGCGAGTGCATCCAGCGGACGCGCGCCCGGGCCCTGGCGCTGCTCGAGCCGGCGGCTCCCCGCGGTCACGGGTGCCAGCTCTCCACGGGAGACTTCGCCCCGCCCCCGTGAGGAGGCGGGGCCCCGCTCAAATCGCCTGCCACGGGATGACGGTCTTCAGGTAGCCCTGGCGGTTCGAGCGCAGCCCGGAGCGTTTGTAGTCGGTGACGCCCGCGACGTGGAAGAAGAAGTCCCAGGTGTTCACGGCGGTGCGGATGCCGAAGACCAGGCACATCGTCTCATGGAGCGCGACGTTCGTGCGGCCCTGTCCCTGCTTGTAGTTGCGGTAGGCCAGCGTCACCGGGGATTCGACCTTCGCGCCCGCGATGGGGTCCCAGACCCTGGCCAGGTAGTCGTCCTTGCGCATCTGGTGGGTGATGACCTCGTTGGGGCCCTGCGCCGCCGCCATCAGCCCGTCCATGTAGGCCTCGGCCAGGTCCGGCCGGTTGTGGTCGGTCGACATGCCAATCTTGTTCGCGTTCGCGTGATGAACCCGGACCTGGTTCGTGACGGTGTCCTGCGTCACATAGAAATGACAGCCGTTGAACGGGCCCGACATCATCAGGGGCGGCCCCACGTTGGAGAGGTCCATCGAGACGATGCAGGAGTCCTCCCAGCTCAAGTACTGGCAGGCCAGCGCCCCTCCTGGATTGACTTGATAGGCGTGGAGCTCGTTGGCTGGCGCGTTGCTGAAGAAGGCCTGTTTCCCCGCCGTGATGTCCAGGTAGATGTCGATGTTGTTCTGTTCGATGACGGCGTTGTTGGGCGCCCCGACGACGCCTCCGACGACCATCGCCGCGACGTCGGTCGCGAGCAGGTGCACGAACGGGGCGTTCCCGGCCAGGGGCTTGGTGCGGTTGTACCAGCCGGGCGCGGGCCGGTGGGTGTGGTGGAGGAACAGCGGCTTCTTCTGGAGGAGGTTCAGCCGCGTGCCGTTGTTGTTGAACTGTCCGATGAGGGTCATGTGTGGTTCCTGGCGTGACTGGCTTCAGAGCCAGGTGAACTTCAACTTCTTCGAGCTGCCCACGTTCTCGAACATGGCCCAGAGGTCCTTGGGGTCCCTGCGCGCGAGCCCCACGCAGTTCGCCTGGTGGCGCTCCTCGGCCGAGTCGTTCCAGCACGCGCGCGGGACTTCATACATCCCGTGGATGCCGTAGTGGTTGACGAGCCTCGCCTTGACGGTGGTCGCGAAGGCCGCGTCGTCGATGTGCACGTCCAGCTCGCCGTCGTAGTCCATGGCCCGGCAGTCGAAGTTCGCGCTCCCCAGCACCACGTGCTGGCTGTCGATGATCATCAGCTTGGTGTGCAGGTAGACGGTCTCCGGTGCCTGGTTGAGGCCCCCGTACCGGTAGGGGAAGTAGACCTGGATCTTGGGCGCCACGTCGTCGTGCTTGGGCTGGGCCTTGCTCTTCTGGCCCGTCCCCTTGTGGATGAACCTCAGGACGGCGTCGAGCCGCACCTCCGTCCTCGCCTGGGTCTTCTTGTGCGTCAGCCGCAGGCGGTAGTCCTGCTGGGGCCAGTCATGCAGGTTGATGGAGGGCTCGTACACCTCCCAGACGTAGTCGTCCTTGGAGTACGTCTTCGTCCCCTGGGTGCGTGGGTCGACGTGCGTCGTGATTTCGCCGTCGATGACCTCCACGGCCAGGCAGTTCTCGTCCAGGTAGCCGCTCTCGATGGCCATCATCGCGTACGTGATGCGCGTCAGGTACGTGACGCCCTTGTCGGAGTCATGGAGGGGATCCGGGATGACCAGCACCACCTTGAGCTGCTTGGCGCCCAGCTGCTTGATGCGCGTGCGCACCGCCTTCACCAGCTCTGGATTGAAGAACTGGAAGTTCTCGATGTAGATGTATTTGTTCGCGTGGGAGATGAGGTCCACCAGCTTGTCTCGGATGTGTGTCTGATTCGAGAACGACTCGCTGTTGGTGGTCAGCGCGGTGATGGTGAGGTTGCCGCCCTGGATGACCTGGTCATTCGCGGTGGCCTGGAGGGTGGAGCGGGCGGCGGCGGGGTGCGGCTTGCCGAACAGGCTGAGCGTGGGGAGCTGCTTCCTCCAGCGGCGCAGCCACTCCGACTCGATGTCGAGCGTGACGGGGCCCTGGAGCAGCACGCCGGTGTCGTGGCAGGAGTGCCCGTAGGGCCGGGAGTGGGCGATGTTGTCCCAGTACTCGTGCTCGATGTTGAAGCCGCCCACGAGCACCTTCAGCGTGCCGGCGATGGAGAAGATGGCGATCTTCTGGTGGAGCGAGTAGCCCACGCCGGCGCCGCTGTGCTTCTCCAGGTACACCTGGATGCGCTGGTTGTGGTTGTGCAGCAGCGCCTGGGTGGCCTTGTTCTTGGCCAGCGTCTGCAGGGAGAAGTGGTCCGACATCTTCGCGAGCTCGAGCCCCTTGACGGTGAGGTCGTCGGGTTGCCAGAGGCAGATGTCGATGTGGTGGCCCGCGTCCGCGACCTCCTTGAGGACCTCTCCGAAGTTCCGGTTCGCGTGGCGGTCGAGCAGGGTGTCGTGCTGGAGGCACCACCAGCCCAGGCGCACATAGGTCTTCGCGTGGGGCTGCGCGTCCCGCACCTCGTAGAGGCAGTCGCGGAACATGTCGAAGTACTCTTCGCCGTCCATCAGGAACACGGCCGTGTTGTTCTGGGTCGGGGGCATGGACCTTCCTCGAGGGGGACCTCGAGACCGAGCCCTGACGAGGACATGGCCGCGGAGAACGGCGGGTGACAGGACGGCGCTTCCGGGAGGGGGGCTTTCCCGGAGACCTCTCGCGGAGGGACTTCGTCAGGGATGAGTCACGAGGCGGGCTCCCACTGAGCAAGGCACGTACCAGTGGAAGCCCGCGGGCTTCTGGAGCGAGGAGGACCCTGGTGGAGGCCCGCTGCTTGTCCCCGGAACGCAGGCGCGTTGCACGGGGACGCAGGGCGGGTGTCAGGGGGTGGTCGCGCAGGGCCACCAGGCGGGCGGCGTGGCGCGGTCATCCCACGTCCCGTCCCAGTAGTCGCGCAGGGTGTAGACCTGGGTGTTCGCGGCGACGCAGTAGCGCTCCGGATGCGGATTCACGTAGAGGGCCGGCTCCTGGATGTTGAAGCTGAAGTTCCTGCAATACGTCTCGCTGCCTGACGGAGGCGGCGTCGCGGTGGCGGCGCGCACCTGTGTGCGCAGGGCGCTTGTGTTGTGCTCGCAGACGTATCCGCGGAAGCGTCCGTCCAGCTCGATGAAGAGGTCCATCTTCACGCGGCCGCTGTTGACGTCGCAGCCGTCGAAGTACGTGTGGCCTGGAGGCAGCGACGGGTCTTCCTTGTAGCGATATGTGACCAGGGAGTAGCCCTGCGGCGGCTCGGGGCAGTGTGGGAACATGGCGGCGTAGAAGGGGTGGAGCGCGCCCTCGCGATACACCACGTAGTGATTGACGAGCGCGTCGAGGGTGTAGCCCTCCTGGTGCCCGATGACCTCGTCCGGGCTGCTCGTCGCGGTCAGACTCACGGGGTCCAGCTTCCCGTTGCCATTGCCGTCGACGTAGGCCAGCACGTAGGCGAGCCCGAACTTCGTGCCCTCGTCGCCATTGAGGATGCCCGGCTCGGGCAGCTTGCGCACGGGCATGTTGAAGGTGTTGGGGAAGCGGCCATCCACCTTCACGTCCACACCCTGTCGCGAGTACGTGGAGGACGGGCTCAGGCGCAGACACTTGTTGTAATCCCTCAGGGTGGTGATGGTCTTCATGCACTCCGCCGTGGCCTCGGGCCAGTGCTCCCAATGGAGGGCGACGCGCAGCTTCTTGCGGCGCGTGTCGTCGAGTGACTCGGACGAGACCAGCGAGCCCTCCACGGTGAACAGGGCGTCGTCCTCGCCCTCTTCGCCGAGGATGTCGCCGCATCCCATCGAGGTTCCGGCCAGCAATCCCAGGCACAGCACTCCGTGTCGCCATCGTCTCGTCATGCTTCGCTCCCGTGGTGGGTTCATCCCGAAAGACGCGGCACGGTCGTGGCGTGGGACATGTCGAGGCGACGAGAGGTCAGGGCTGCTCCCGGCGCAGCTCACGCACCACGTGGCGCAGGGACGGGAGTGGCTCGAGGGGGGGAGGGAAGCGGGTGGTCCGGGCGGCCTGCTCCAGCCACCGCCGCACGGCTGTCGGCGAGGGGGCCTCGGGGGAGGATGCCGTCAGCACGAAGACGAGCGCCTCGCGCTCCGGGCCCGCATCCAGCTCCAGGCTTCCGGGGAGAGACATCCGTCCAGGCTCCAGCCGGAGCGCGCCGCCGGTCTCCGCGAAGCCATGCAACGGAGTGACCTGGCCGCGGCTGTCGACGGCGAGCACGTACAGCGCGCCGCCCACCGGGTCCTCGACCTCCAGTCGCACGCGGTCTCCGGGGCGCAGCGCCGCATCCAGGGCCTGCTCGAAGACGGCGTCGCCGCGCTTGACGTGCAGGCGCGTGGTCAGTCCTCCGCGCACGCGGATCCGCTCCTCGACGTCCGGCGCGGGGCGCAGGAGCGGCAGGCCCAGGGCGAGCAGGGCACAGAGCGCGAGCGCTGGCTGGGCCCAGCGCAGCGGCCTTGCCCAGGGGTGGACGGGGGCGGGCTCATACAGGCGTGCCGCGATGACGGTGAAGGGGCGCCGCCGCGCGAAGGCGCTCCGGGCGGCGCGACGCTCCTCCAGGTGGGCCGCGAGCAGGGGCATCTGGCGCGCGGCCTCCTCCATGGACCGGGCCTCCTCGGGTGTCACTTCACCGCAGAGGTAGCGTTCAATCAGAAGCTCCGGGACGCCTGGGAAGCGGGGCAGGGGTGAGGGGCTCATGCGGAGGCGGGTCCTTTCCACGAGATGGCGCTCGGAGAGACCTCGAGGAGGCGTCGGGCTGTCTCGAAGAAGGTCTGGAGCTTTCGTTGGACGGTCTTGCGGGACACGCCGATCAGGGTGGCGATCTGCTCCTGTTCCAGCTCATCGAGGAACCGGTGCGCGACGATGCGCTGGACGTCCTCGGGACAGTGGGCGAGCACGTGTCTCAGGAGGTCCGCGTCGGTGACGAACCGCTCCATCGAGGTGTCCAGCTCGTCGTCCGCGGGGGCGCGCAGGGTGATGGCGGAGGTGCGCTCGGTGCGACGGCGGCGCAGCAGCGAGAAGCACTGGCGGTCCGCCACGGTGAGCAGCCAGGAGAGCGGAGAGGTGGCCTCGCGCACCTGCTTCAGATGGACGTGGACCCGCAGGAACACCTCCTGTGTCACGTCCCAGGCTTGCGCGTCGTCCCCGAGCAATCGCTGGCAGCGCCGGTACACGGCCTCGCCATAGCGGTGGTAGTAGCCTTCGGTCCGTTCGACGTCCTCGTCCTTCGGTTGCACGCACGACCTCACGTGGCCCCCGGCCAGTGTCGCCGAGCCGCGCGGTGGATGGGATGGGGTTCCTCACGGCGGGCCACATGGTCATCACGGCGTGGGGCATCTTTCCGGGACGGGCTTCACCCCTTGACGCGCGGGGGTGTTGTTGTTCCCTCGGAAGCCGCGCGGTTGCCCTCTTGTTCCGGTGGCGGAGGTCTGCTGGGGTGTCTGTCTTATGTCGACCCTGCAAGAGCGGAGCGCCGCGGTCTATGACTTTCTCTGGCCATTCCTGGAGGAGGAGGGGACGCGGTATGCGTATCTGGACGCGTCGCCCGGTGGGCGGCCGATGTCGGAGCTCCTCGAGGCGATTCCCGCGCGGCGGGGCGTGGGGAAGGGCTCGCGCGTGGTGGACGTCGGGTGTGGCAAGGGGCGTCAGGTGGTGGCGCTGGCGCGGCGGCTGGAGGGGCACGTCGTCGGGGTGGACCCGTTGGAGCAGAACCTGTCGCTCGCGGCCGAGCGGGCCCGACGGGAAGGGGTGGAGGGACGGGTGAGCTTCGCGCGGGGCGGAATCGAGCGGCTGCCGCTGGAGACGTCTTCGGTCGACTTCGTCTGGTGTCTGGACATGCTCAACCACGCCGAGGACCTGGAGGGTGCGATGAAGGAGTGCGCGCGTGTCCTTCGGCCGGGTGGTTCGATGATGAATTGCAGCGCGCTGGCCACGGAGCTGTTGGAGCCTCGCGAGATGGAGCGCGTCACGTGGCGGTTGGGCCTGAACCCCGCGACACTGTCACGAGAGCGGATGTCCGCGGACTGCGAGGCCGCCGGGCTGCGTATCGTGGAGTTCGGCACGACGACGGACGAGGGCTCGCCGTACCTGGAGGAACTCGACGAGGGGATGGCTCGCCACGCGCTCCGGCTGGCGAAGGTGCGGCGGGCGCGCAAGCAGATGGAATCCCGGCTGGGGGCCGACGCGCTCGAGGTGCTGTGTGCCTATGACGAGTGGAACATCCTCCTGTTGCTCGGGAAGGTGACCTATGGCGTCTGGGTGCTCGAGCGCGCCGCGTGAGGCCCGGAGTACGGCCCCGCGCTGCACCACTGGGGCTTCGGTACGAAGGTGTTCCAGACGCGGCATCGACACGGTGGCCCTCGGCTACCAATGCACCGAGCACGTGGCCACCGCCCATGCGACGCACGGGGTCCTGACGAAGTCGAAGGAGCGCGACGGCCCCTACTGGGAGACCTCGTACCGCAGGTGTCCCAGGTCCGTTCGCTGCCCGGGATGGATGACGAAGGCATGCCGCCTGGGGTCCTGCTCCAGGCTCAACGCGTGGTCGCCCGGCGGAAGCCCCGCGATGATGAAGCGTCCATCCCCGGTGATGCGCTTGAGCGGGCGGTCGTCGTCATCCCAGACACGGACAGAGGGCCACTGTGCGAAGGAGGGTTCGGCCGGCGGGTCGAGGCTGCCCACGACGGCGCCCGTGTCCTCCAGGCGGATGTCGGCGACGATGCGCTCGCCTTCCTTGCCCTCCACCGTCACGCTTCCGGCGCGGCCATCGTCGAGCCACGCATAGACGGTCCGATGTCCGGCCGCGGGCTTCACCGCGAAGCCGGAGCCCTCGAACCGGACGTGCTGGTAGGTCGGAGTCGTGTTCCCGCAGCGCAGCCAGTACGTCGGCGGCTGCGCGACCGCGATGCGTGCTCCCTGTGCCGGCGTGCCGTCGGGCAAGAGGACGTGTCCCGCGAACTCGAAGTACCGGGGCGTGGGCGCGTGCGGTGGGCCGACGACGAGGAACGTGCTCGGGTCGTAGGGAACCTGCACGCCCACGGGCTCCCCGGGTGACAGCGCCACCTCCTTCCCGCCGTGGAAGTCGCGCCACCCGTGGTAGCCCGTGACGGCGACGGTGTGGTTCCCGGCCTCGACCAGGCCTGTCCATGTGCCGTCGTCCTGTCGTCGCAGGGGAACGCCCACCGACACCGCCTTGATGTCGTCGTCAGCGGCCGGCTGGAAGTGGCGCCACCTGACGCTGCGGCTGCGCCGGGGCTTCACCGTCACCGGGGTGAAGCCCGCGAGCTGGATGTCCAGCGTCGCCCATGCCTCGGCCTGGACCTCCGCCTCACGCGGATGGGCCCGGGCCTCGGCCGTGAATGGATGGATTCGCACCGTGCCAGGAGTGACGCCGTCCAGGATGTAGCGGCCATTCGCATCCGTCACCGCCTGGGTGGGCATCTGCCGGGGGTGGGACGGAACGCTGAGCGCCATCAACCTCATACCCACCGCGGGCGTGCCATCCAGGTTGTGTACCTGTCCGCGGAGGGTCGCCCCTGGAGGCAATGCCAGCACCGTGGAGATGCTCCCGCCCGCGACGAGCCCGAGGTCGTGCTCACAGGCCTCGCCGTGTCCGACACCTCGGGCGCACAGGTGGACCACGCCTGTCGGCGCCTCGGATAAGAGCGCGATTCCCTGGGCGTTGGTGACGGCCGTCTCCAGCGGCGTCGAGATATCGATGGGGTCCCGCAGCAGCGCCACCGTAGCGCCCGGGAGCGGTCGTTGATCCTTCGCCGAGACCACCCGGACCTGCGCCTTCCCCCTGCCATCCAGGGTTGGAGGAAGGC
>NZ_SRLW01000021.1:0-54531 GCF_006518215.1 Myxococcus sp. AB025B | reverse complement strand
GGGTCTTCGGACGCGAGGCGGCGGGGGCGGCGGTCAGCGGCTCGGAGGGGACGGGCGTGGCGTCCGGCTCCACGCGGAAGTGCCGCAGGAGCCTGCGGGCCAGGTTGGGCTGGATGACGGTGCCGCCCGCGCGGACCTCCTTGATGGCCTCGATGATCTTGTCGACCGGAGAGCCCTTGAGCATGTAGCCGGAGGCGCCCGCCTTCACGGCCTCCAGCACTTTGTCCTCCTCGTCGAAGATGGTGAAGATGAGGATCTCCATCTTCGGGTAGACGGCCTTGATCTCCCGCGTGACGTCGATGCCGCTCATGCGCGGCAGGCCGAGGTCGAGCAGCAGCACGTCCGGCATCAGCCGGGGCACGTCCTCCAGCGCGGCCTCACCCGACAGCGCGGTGCCGACGATGTCGATCTCCGGGTGACCCTCGAACAGGCGCAGCTGGTTCTTGAGGATCTTGGTCTGGTCCTCGACGACGAACACGCGGATGGGCGGCTGCGCGGGAGTGGAGGGAGGCTGCGGGGCGTCCACGGGGGCTCCGGTCATGTCGGGGGGCAGGGAAGGGAGAAGGCCACCTGGGCGCCCGAGCCGGGTGACGAATCGACGATGAGCTGACCACCGAGCTTCATGGCGCGCTCGCGCATGTTGAGCAGGCCGTAGTGGCCCCGCGGCGTGTGCTTCGGGTCGAAGCCCTTGCCGTCGTCCTGGACGATGAGGTGCACGCGGTCCTCGCCGTAGTCGAGCTTCACCTGCACGAGCTTCGGCTCCGCGTGCTTCACCGCGTTGGAGAGGCACTCCTGGAGGATTCGGAAGAGGGCCAATTGCACGTCGGGCGACAGCTTGCGCTGCGCGCCCGTGCGCTCGAAGCGGATGGGCAGGCCCGTGCGCTCCTGGAACGTCTTGGCGTAGTCCTCCAGGCCCTGCGACAGCTCGAAGTCCTCGCGCATCATCCGCAGGTTGCGCCGCAGCTCGTCGATGGACTCCTCCGCGGAGGCCTTCAGCTCGCGGATCTCCTCGCGCAGCCCGTCCTCGCGCGCGAGGTTCAGGATGTACTCGGCCTGGATGATCATCGAGGAGAGCGACGCGCCCAGGCCGTCGTGGATCTCCCGGGCCAGGCGGTTGCGCTCCTCGACGACGGCCAGCTCCTTGAGGTCCCCCTGGAGCGCCACGACCTCGCGGTGGGCCGCGGCCTCGCGCTCGTTCAGGTACACGAGCACGTAGACAATGATGAAGTTGAGCGCCAGGTACCAGAGCAGCGTGAGCAGCTCCACCGCCGTCACGTTGCGGTTGAGCAGCAGGTCCAGCCGCGTCGTGATTGGCAGCGCGAGCAGCGGCGGGAGGATGGCGAGCGGCTTGGGGTAGAGGATGGAGAACAGCGTGGTGAAGAGCAGCTGGGTGGCGAGCAGCGGGCTCTGCAGGCCGCCGCCCACCTGGGGCTTGGCGATGAGGACCACCAGGATGACCAGGTCCAGGCACAGCGTGGTGTACGTCACCCAGCGGCCGGCCTTGGGGTGGTCGATGACCAGCAGGTTCGCGACGCTGTAGAGCAGCATCGTGAAGTAGCCCAGGAAGGAGAGCGCTCCGGTGAGGCCGAAGTAGCCGCTCCACGTGGGCACCGCCAGGATGAGCAGCCCCAGCGTGAGGAACATCATGCGGGCGTAGAAGAGGGCGCGGGCCCGGGCGACGAACCGGTCCTGCTCCCAGGACGCGGTGGCCTGCTCGGTGGAGACGCTGTCCGTCAGCTTGCGGCGCGAGAGGACCTCGCGCACGCGCGCACGCAGGTCATTGGCCGGGGTCTCCTCGCCCAGGGCGAGATTCGAATCCATTGGGCCGGCAGCTTACGAGAGCCGCCGGGTGTGCGGGAATCCCTGGGGTGGTCCGTTCACCTTCTCGGCGAGCGAGAAGGCGGACGGGTGTCCCCGCGCGCCTTGGTCATCGGGAGGATGGCTGCATGCAGACCTTGCGGGCCTCGGGCCTGCTCCGGAAGATGAACTCCATCCGGTCCGTGGACTCGCCGGTGCGCTCGTCGAAGAGGGGCGTGCCGCCCGCGTACACCGTGCCCTCCTTGTTGCCGTACGGGTCCAGGTTCTGCTTCTTCAGCCAGCGGTCCACGCACGCCTCGAGCGCGGCGCGGCGAGACTCGGGAGCCCCCGCGTCCTTGAGGTTCGTCCCCGTGGCCGGGGTGGAGGCGTCGGGGGACTCGGCGACGAGCGTGCCGGAGTCCGTCCCGGTCTTCTCGGCGCCCGCGACGGGGGCTTCGAGGGTGGAGCCGCTGTCGACGGGCTTCGTCGCCTCGGCGGGGGCCGTGGCCTCGGCGGAGGGCTGGGTCGCGGCATCCGCGGGGCCGGCGGTCTCGCCGGTGTTCTTGTGGCACCCGAGCATGAGCAACAGGGTGGTGGAAAAGACGAGCACGCCGGTCAGGTTTTTCATATGTGTGGCAGCTGGTAGGGGCGCCTGCGCCCAACGGTCGCCTGATGCGACGCAGGGGTCCGCACGTTATTCGCATCCGCCTTCGCGGAGCAGCATTCGATGCACGGCCCAGAAGAACACCACCATCCCCGCATTCCCCACGCGTCCCGGATTGAGCGCGCGAGGGTGCTCGTCGTGGGAGCAGGCGGGCTCGGCTGCCCCGTCTCCCTGGCGCTCGCCCAGGCCGGTGTCGGCCACCTGACGCTGGCGGATCCGGACCGCGTGGACGTGACGAACCTGCCCCGACAGCTGTGGCACCGCGCCGAGGACGTGGGCCGCAACAAGGCGGAGTCCGCCGCGGCGGGGCTCGCCAGGGCGTTCCCGGGGCTGAGCACGGAGGTGCTGCCCGAGCGCGTGGACGCGGACAACGTGGAGGGCCTGTTCCGCTCGCACGACGCGGTCATCGACGCGACCGATGGCGTGGCGACGAAGTTCTTCCTCTCGGACGTGGCGGTGCTGACGGGTGTGCCGCTCGTGTATGGCGGCGTGCTGCGGATGCAGGGGCAGGCGATGCGCGTGGAGCCGGGAGGCCCGTGCCTGCGCTGCCTCTACGAAGCGCCGCCTCCGCCGGATTCCGTACCCACGTGCGCGCAGGCGGGGGTGCTCGGCTCGCTGGCGGGGCTGGTGGGCTCGGTGCAGGCGCTGCTCGTGCTGGAGCTGCTGGCGGGCGCGGCGCGGCGGGTGCCGGGTGAGACGGTGCTGCATGTACTGGACGGGCGGACGATGCTGGGGCGCGTGACGCGGGTGACTCGCGCGGAGGAGTGCCCGGGCTGTCAGGTCACCGCGGTTCCGAGCTTCCCGGACGAGGCCTCGGCATGTGCGCGATGAGTCGAAGCGGCGCTGGGGCGATGAGGCACGTGCTCGGATTCGATGCGAGGGTGAAGGCGTGTTCGAGCCCCATGCACGCGAAACGTGCTCGGGCGACGCCGCGTTCGTGCCTGGGCGGGTGGTGGTCGGCGCAGGACAGGCGTCGCGATGGAGCGACGGTATTTCGTGCTCGGCCCGGAGTGAACGGCTGCTCGAGGCGACGTTCCATGCACTCTCGTGCAGCCGGTGATGCGACGACGCCGCGGGAAGGCGCTGGCGCTCGTGCCTTCACGGAGTCGGGGGGCGTGCATGGGTGACACGACGGCGACGCTGGACATCACGCGCGAGGTCTGTCCGATGACCTACGTGCGCACGAAGCTGCGGCTGGAGTCCCTCGAGCCCGGCGCGCTGCTGGAGGTCTTCCTCCGTGGCGCCGAGCCCCTGAAGAACGTCCCCCGCAGCGCGCGGGAAGAGGGGCACGAGGTGGTGTCTCTCGAGGCTCGTGACGACGGGACGCATCGGCTGGTGCTGCGCAAGCAGGGAAGGTGAGTGGTTCATGGCGACGATTCGGATTCCCTCGACGATGCGCACGCTCACGCGCAATCAGGCGGATGTGGTGGTCCCGGGCGCCACCGTGCGCGAGGTGCTCGCGAACCTGGACGCGAGCTACCCCGGGATCGGCGCGAAGCTGCTCGACGAGCGCGGCGCCGTGCGGCGCTACGTCAACGTGTTCCTCAACGAGGACGACATCCGCGCGCTTCGCGAGCTGGACACGCCGGTGAAGGACGCGGACCGGCTCACGCTCATCCCCGCGATGGCGGGAGGGTGAGGGCGCATGGCTCTGCGTGAAGATCAGATCCAGCGCTACTCGCGGCAGATCCTCCTGCGCGACGTCGGCGGTCGAGGCCAGGAGGCGCTCCTGACGGGCTCCGCGCGTGTGGATGCCACGGGCGCCTCGGGGATGACGGCGACCGCGTACCTGGCGGGAGGCGGAACCCCGGTCGCGGGCGTGGGCTCGCTGACCCTGGGGCCGTGGGCTCCCGGCTTCCTGGTGTCGGCCGGGGACGTGGGACAGCCCGTCCCGGAGACCCTGGCCCGTGAAGTCCCCGCGCTGAACCCGGACGCCGCGAACCCCGAGCGCCGGGGCGGCCTCTTGGCAGAGCTGCCCACAGCCTGGAGCGGCGAGGCGCCCTGGGTGGCCCTCTGCGGCGACGGCGCGAGGGCCGGCGTCGTGTTCCGCGGAAGCGAGGGCTGTGTGTGGTGCTTCGGCGAGACGGTGCGGCACCTCGGCTCGCCACCGGATGGCGCGCTGGGCGTGGCGCTCGGAGCCCTGGGCGCGATGATCTTCCAGAACCTCCGCCTGGGCCTGGCCCCCTCGCTGGGAGGCCGCTGGCTGGTGCCTCCGGGCGGCCTGGAGGAGATGGAGCTGCGTCACTGCTCCCGCTGCGCCGCTCGCGCCGAGCCGTGAGCCCCTGGGTGGATCCGCGCTGGCCGGAGCCCGTGCGCGCGCAGCTACTCCGTCACCTGGAGGCGTCCTACCCGCTGGAGGGCTGTGGCGTGATCCTGGCGTCGCCCGATTCCGCCCGGGTCCTCCCCCTGCGCAACGTGTCCCCCCGGCCCGCCGTGGCCTACGCCTTCGAGCCCCAGGAGTGGTTGAAGGTGTGCCTCCAGGCGGAGTCGAACGGCGAGCGGATCACCGCCGTCTTCCACTCACATGTCGACAGCCCTCCCACCTTTTCCCCGGAAGATCGGGCCTGGGCGGCCCCGACAGGGCATCCGCTGCTACCGGGAGTTTCCTACCTCATCGCATCCGTACACCGAGGCTGTGTCACCTGCGTGTGTGAGTACGAGTGGAGCGGGGGAGAATTTCGAACGCGACAGGTTTGAATCCCGCATTGCAAGAACGAAAAAGCCGAGTCGGTGCAGGCACTTGGCTGCCCGTTACCCCTACCTGCGGAAAGGTGCGCGTGAATTGTCAAGTGCGTGGGTTTTCGTCTATAACCACGCGCATCTTCTGGATCTGCGGCGTCCCAACGCGGCGTGCAAGAAGCGCTCCGGACGCAGGGAGTTGAAAATCCTTATGGCCTCCAACACTGGATTCACCCTTTGGCTGACCGGCATGTCCGGTACGGGGAAGACCACCACTGCCGCGTACATCGCGGCGCGGCTCCGTCAGGTGGGCCGTCACGTGGAGATTCTCGACGAGGGTGAGCTCGCCGATGAGCTGTGGGCGGGGCTGGGCGACTCGAAGGACGAGCGCAATGTCATCGCGGGCCGGCTCGGCTTCGTGGCGAACGTGCTGACGCGCAACGGCGTCGCGGCGCTGGTGCCCTGCGTGAGCCCGTACAAGGCGAAGCGCGAGGAGAACCGCCGCGCCATCGGCCGCTACGTGGAGGTCTACGTCGACTGCCCCACCGAGAAGCTCATCGAGCGCGACAGCACGGGCCGCTACAAGAAGGCGCTCAACGGGGAGATCCCCAACTTCATCGGGATCACGGAGCCGTACGAGCCGCCCACGTCGCCGGAGGTCACCATCCACTCGGACGTCGAGTCGGTGGAGGACGGCGCCGCGAAGATCTTCCAGTCGCTGCTGGACCTCGGCTACATGTCCACCGAGGAGCTGAAGATCATCACGGGCAAGAAGATGAAGGCCAACCCGCTGCCGGCCAAGGGCGAGAGGGCCGAGAAGCCGGAGAAGAACGGCGGCGCGAAGGCGCGTCGCGCGGAGGAGCCGAAGCCGGCCGCCGCGACGAAGGCCAAGCCCGCGAAGGCCGACAAGGGCGCCAAGTCCCGTCCCGCCACGCGCGCGGCCCGGGTGGCCAAGCCCTCCAGCCCCGCGAAGAAGCCGGCGGCGAAGAGCAAGGCTCGCTGAGCAAGGGGGCCGACACCCGGCCCCGTCAGTGTCCATGACAAGGGCTCCTGGTTGCCGCGCGATGCGCGTGCAATCCGGGGCCCTTCCGTTTTAGGAGTCCAGCATGCTGAGCCCCGAGCGAATCCAAGCCCTGTGTGAGTCGTCGCGCCCCAAGCTGGAGGCCATGCGGGCCGCGCTGCGCACCCACGGCAGCGCGCTGGTGGCGTTCTCGGGCGGGGTCGACTCCACCTTCGTCCTGAAGATCGCCGTGGAGGAGCTGGGCGAGAGGGCCCTGGCGCTGACGGCGCTGTCGGCGTCCGTGGCGCCCGAGGAGGCGGAGGAGGCGAGGGCGCTGGCGTCGAAGCTGGGCGCCCGGCACGTGGTGGTGAGCAGCAACGAGCTGGCGAACCCCTCGTACGCGGCCAACCCCACCAACCGGTGCTACTTCTGCAAGACGGAGCTGTACGACCTGTGTGAGGCGCGGCGCCAGGAGCTGGGGCTGGCGGTGGTGCTGGACGGCTTCAACGCGGACGACTTCAAGGACCACCGCCCCGGTCACAAGGCGGCGCGGGAGCACGCCGTCGAGTCCCCGCTGGCCGCGGCGGGCCTGACGAAGGAGGAGATCCGCGCGTGGAGCCAGGCGCTGGGGCTGCCCACGTGGGACAAGCCGCAGATGGCGTGCCTGGCGTCGCGAATCCCGTATGGGACGTCGGTGACGCGCGAGCGGCTGTTGCAGATCGCCTCGGCCGAGTCGGAGCTGCGCAAGCTGGGCTTCCGGCAGTTCCGCGTGCGCTACCACAGCGAGGTGGCGCGACTGGAGGTGGCGGCGGAGGAGTACGAGCGGTTCCTCGCGGCCGACGTGCGCCAGAGGATCAACACCGCGTTCCTGGCGCTGGGGTTCAAGTTCGTGGCGTTGGATCTGGAGCCGTTCCGCTCCGGCCGGATGAACGAGGCCGCCGGCGTGACGAAGCCCGCGACGCCGGGAGCCCCGAGCTTCGCGCTGCCCGTGGTGAGCTGATCCCCGACTCGCTTCTCCGCCTGACACCCACGGCTGCTGGAGCTCCGGAGCAGATCATGACGGTCGAGCAGTCTTCGCGGCGCGAGCGGTTCTCCTGGCTGCAGGGCGCCGCGGGCGTGGTGCTCCTGGGGCTCACCCCTGGCCTCGCCCACGCCGCCGAGTACGTGGACTCGCCGTACCGGGACCGGCGCTCCTTCTCGCTGATCCTCGGTCCGGGGCTGTCCTACACGGAGCTGATCGGCGACTCGGACGCGGACGTGGTGAAGGGGCTGGATGCCCAGCTGGATCTGGGGGCCAGCCTCTCGGTGGGGCACGGGGGGGACGAGGTCTTCGTGTTGATCCGAGGGAGCCTCCGGGGGCCGGATCTCTCCGTGGTGGGGGGCTTCCGGAGCGTCTTCGGGATGGAGGCGTGGCAGTCCTTCGTGGATCTCGGCGCGGTCGTGCGGCCGTTTTCTGGGCCGTGGGTGGGGCCTCGCGTAGCTTTCGGTTTGCGACACACCTTCTCGGAGCGGCTCGCGGTGTACGGGGGGCTCGGGCTCACGCTCGGGTTCGGATCCGGACTGCGCGCCGACGCCGAGGGCTTCACCGGGGTGCAGTGGATCTTCCCGGTCAGCGGATCCGAGTGAAAATCTTGCGATCAGAAAGGGCTGTGAGATGGTGTGTGCATCTGTAGGAGGTTGCGCACTTGGAACTGAATCCCCGCCTCACCTCGGTGGTCTTCCGGCTGAACCGCGAGAAGCTCGACGCCCTGAAGGAGCTGTCGCGCTCCACGCGCATCCGCCAGAGCGAGTACCTCCGGGAAGCCATCTCGGATCTGCTGGCGAAGTACGAGGAGCGGCTCGTCGATTGACGGCTGCTCGTGGATCCGCCCCGTGTCACTCCGAGAAGGGTGACTCCGGCGGCAACCCCGGAGGTTGGAGACGCTCTGGGGCCGTGAAGGGATCCACCTTCGGAGGGTAGTGCACCTCCCAGAGCATCAGGCCGTGAGCGGGCGCCTTGAAGCCCTCCATGGCCGCCCCCGTCTCCAGGGCCGCGTGCCACGCTTCCTCCGGCAACAGCCCCGCCGCCACCTTGAGCGCGCCCCCCACCAGATAGCGCACCTGGTAGCGAGCAAAGCCGTCCCCGACCAGCCGCACCTCGTACAGCCCTCCGCCCCGCTCGTGCAGGGTGGCGGACTCCAGCGTGCGCGGCTTCTGGGGACTGGACTTCTCGTGGAAGGCGATGAAGTCCCGCGTGCCCTGGGCCCTGGCGAGCAGCGCCGCCACCCGCTCGGGCGTCACGGCGCCGCCTCGTCCCAACACCCCTGGCTCGCCCGGAACGTCGAGCGAGTAGGGTGCCCAGTCCTCCGTCTGGGGCCCCCCCAGCCGCAGCCGGTATCGGTACGCCTTGCCGCTGGCGCTCCACTGGGCATGGAAGCCCTGGGGCCGGCGGACCAGGCACAGCCCGAGCCCCGGCGGCAGGTGCCCCGGGAGCCTTTTGGCCAGCGACTCGGGCGAATCCCCGGCCTCCAGCCGGACGCTCACCACCTGCATGCGGGCATGGACGCCCCGGTCCGTCCGCCCCGAGGGCATCACCGAGGCCGGGACGCCCACCGCCCGCAGCGCCGTCTCGAGCGCCTCCTGGACGGTGGGGCCCTCCGTCTGACGCTGGAAGCCGCGGAAGTTTCCGCCGCGGTACCAGATCCACAGTGCGACGGGAATCCGCTTGGAGGTCGAAGTGAGCACGGCGTTGCGAGGTCGCGGGGTTACACGGGATAATCGCGCGCGAAATGGCGGCTGGACAAGAACTCGCGGCGGACGTGGATGGGCAGTGGCTCTTCCGACATGGTGACCTGGTCCTCGGACCTGTCAGCGGCTCGGTCATCGTGGAGAAGCTCAAGACAGGAGAGCTGACCCCCGAGTCCCCGCTGGCCCTGGCCGGCGAGCGGGACTTCCATCCGATGCGCGAGGTGGAGCCCTTCAAGGTCCACGTGGCGCTCTCGGAGGCGCGCGCCCGCGTGGACGCGGCCGTCCTGGTGGAGCGGGAGAAGAACCACAAGCGCGTGCTCGTGCTCGGCGGCGTGGCCGCGGGCCTGGCCCTGGTGCTCGGCACCGTCGGCATCTACGTGGCGCGCAACGCCGCGGTGCACGGCTGGTTCGGCGAGGACGAGTTCGAGGGCATCGAGATGGAGGCCCCCGTCATCCGCGTGGCCCAGGCTCGACAGGACGACGAGGAGCTCTTCGACTACCCCACGCACGGTGCAGTGAAGCCCGGTACTCCCGCGGGCACCAAGCCCACGGGCGCCTCCACCGGCAAGCCCACCGCCGTGGCCTCCGCGTCCCGGACCGATGACCGCCGGCCGCCGCGCCCCGCGGGCAGCGTGGGCACGGACCCGGACGGCATGGAGGTGGCGCAGCAGTTCGACCAGTCCGCCATCAACCGCGTCGTGGCCGGCAACAAGTCCACGCTCTTCAAGTGCTTCAAGGAAGAGGCCGAGCGCAGCCCGGGGCTCGCGGCGAAGATTCCGCTCGAGTTCGTCATCGGCAACGACGGCAAGGTCAACAAGCTCTGGGTGGACAACCCCCAGTTCAAGAAGGGCCCGCTCTACGAGTGCCTGTTGACGGAGCTGCAGAAGTGGCCGTTCCGGGCCTACGAGGGAGAGCGGGCGACCGTCGGCCTGTCGTTCAACATCGGCAAGCGGGGCTAGGGTCACTTTCTTGCCCACCCCCCGGGCATGGCTCATACCGGGGCCATGTCCGCCGCATCCGTTGCCGAGACCGAAATCGCGAAGAAGGCGCTGAGCGTGCCGCCGGGGACCTTCCGTCACACCGTGCTGGTCGCCGCCAAACGCTTCAAGTCCACCTGGGCCGAGCTGGGCAAGCTGCTCGTCACCGTCCGGGACGAGGCGAAGTTCGAGGAGTGGGGCTATCCCACCTTCGAGGCCTACTGCCTCAAGGAACTGCACATCAAGAAGCAGACGGCCCTCAAGCTCACCCGCTCCTTCAGCTTCCTGGCCAAGCACGAGCCCGAGGAGGAGCTCAAGGCCCAGGAGTTCCCGGAGAAGGCGCCCGCCTTCGAGGTCATCGAAGTGCTGGCCGACGCCGAGGAGCGTGGCCAGTTGTCTCCCACTGAATACAAATCCCTACGTGACAGCATCTGGAGCCCGGAGAAGAACCCGACGGAGCTCAAGAAGGAGTTCACGGAGCGCTTCCCCCGGCCGCCGCCCGAGCCTCCCCCCGAGAGCCTCCAGGTGCGCAAGCTGGCGTCCATGGCCCGGAAGCTCGCCAGCGAGCTGGCGGGGTGCCGCAAGATTCCGAACGCTGTCGCCGAGCGGGCAGCCGCCCTGGCGGATGACGTGGAGGAGCTCGCCTCGGGCGTGACGGACGCCTGAGCCGCTGTTACTGAACGCTCACCCGTTGCGGCCGCTGTACGGTCCGTAACGGGCCCGCACCGTTGGGCTTCCTGCCCAGGTGACAGGGCCCTATAGTGGTTCAGGGCCCCGGTGTAGGTGGGCCTGACGGCTGTTCGAGACGTGGGCAGGCCGTGTGGGTAGGGGAGCGGTGGACGGCGAAGTGGCTCCGGCAAGTCTGGGGTCGGCGAACTCGGAGGCGGCAGTGAAGAAGGAGCACCACGTCAACCTGTCCTGCTCGTTCTGCGGAAAGTCGCAGCGCGAGGTCCGCAAGCTCATCGCGGGACCGACGGTCTACATCTGCGATGAGTGCATCAAGCTGTGTAACGACATCATCGCGGACGAGAACGAGCGAGAGGAGGGCAAGCCCCAGGTCAGCTTGCCGACGCCTTCGGAGATCAAGGCGTTCCTCGACGACTACGTCATCGGTCAGGACCAGGCGAAGAAGGTCCTGTCGGTCGCGGTCTACAACCACTACAAGCGCATCTACCAGAAGAAGCCCACGTCCCGACCGCGCCCCGGCGTGAAGAGTCCGTCGGGCGAGGAGGTGGAGCTGAGCAAGAGCAACATCCTGCTCATCGGCCCCACGGGCTCGGGCAAGACGCTGCTCGCCCAGTCGCTGGCGCGCTTCCTCAACGTGCCGTTCACCATCGCGGATGCCACCAGCCTCACCGAGGCCGGCTACGTGGGTGAGGACGTCGAGAACATCATCCAGAACCTGCTCCACAACGCCGACTACGACGTGGAGAAGGCGGCGCGCGGCATCGTCTACATCGACGAGATCGACAAGATCGCCCGCAAGGGTGACATGCCCAGCGCCACCCGCGACGTCGGCGGCGAGGGCGTGCAGCAGGCGCTCCTGAAGATCATCGAGGGCACGCGCGCCAACGTCACCCCGCGGGGTGGCAAGAAGTACAACCAGCAGGAGTACGTCCAGGTCGACACGACGAACATCCTGTTCATCTGCGGCGGCGCGTTCCACGGCATCGACGGCGTCATCAAGCGCCGCGTGGGCGAGAAGGGCCTGGGCTTCGGCGCGAAGATCACCCACCGCGAGGAGCGCAGCGTGGGCGAGCTGCTCGCGCTGACGGAGCCCGAGGACCTGATGAAGTTCGGGATGATTCCCGAGTTCATCGGTCGTCTGCCGATGATCGCCACGCTGAACGACCTCAAGGAAGAGGACCTGGTCACCATCCTCGCCCAGCCGAAGAACGCGCTGGTGAAGCAGTACCAGAAGCTCTTCGAGATGGAGAAGGTGAAGCTCACCTTCACGAAGGAGGCGCTGCGCGCCATCGCCCGCGAGGCGATGCGCCGTCACTCCGGAGCGCGCGGCCTGCGCGCCATCCTCGAGGACGCCATGCTGGAGATCATGTACGACGTGCCGTTCCGCGAGGGCGTCAAGGAGTGCAAGATCACCGAGACGGTCATCACCCGCCACGAGCCGCCGCAGCTCGTGATGGAGAAGGAGAAGAAGACGGCCTAGCGGCCCTTCTGCTCCGTGCCGTTCCCCTCGGCCCCTCCTTCCCTCACGGGAGGCAGGGGCCGAGTCGTGTCCGGCGCCCGTTACGCGGCGGCCGTCGTGGGCAACAGCGACGGCAGGGAGATGACGAACTCGGAGTACTCGCCCATGACGCTCTCCACGCGAATCTCGCCCTGGTGCTCCTGGACGATGTCGTGGACCAGGGACAGGCCCAGGCCCGTGCCGGAGCCCGCGGGCTTGGTGGTGAAGAACGGGTCGAAGAGCTTCTCGCGAATCTCCAGCGGGATGCCCGGCCCGTTGTCGCGCACCCGCAGCTCCACGCGCGCGGCGAGCCGCCGGGTGGAGACCAGGATGCGGGGCACGAAGGCCTCGCCCTCGCCGCGGCGCTTGGCCAGCGTCGCGTAGAAGGCGTTGTCGAGGATGTTGATGATGAGCCGGCTGATGTCCCCGGCCACCACCTCGACGGTGCCCACGCGCGGGTCCAGCTCCGTGTCCGTCTCCACCAGGGCCGCGCCCTCGCGCACGCGCAGGCCCTGGACGGCCAGGTTGACGCTGTCGCGAATCAGCATGTTCAGGTCCACGCGGGTGCGCGAGCCCTCGGAGCGGCGCGAGTGCCGCAGCATCGTCTTGATGATGTCCGAGGCACGCCGCCCGTGGGTCTGGATGCGTCGGGCGTTCTGCTTCAGGTCCTCCAGCGTCTCGAGGATGTCCTCGGCGGTGGTGGACTCCAGCTTCTCCGTCTGGGCGCGCAGCGTGGTGTCCAGCTCCGCGGCCAGCCGCGTGGAGAGCTCCGAGAAGTTGTTCACGAAGTTGAGCGGGTTCTGCAGCTCGTGCGCGATGCCCGCCGTGAGCGCGCCCAGCGACGCGAGCTTCTCCTGGGCGACCAGCTGGCGCTGCATCTCCTGGATGCGGGTGAGCGTCTCGGCCAGCTCCACGTTCTTGCTCTGCAGCTCCGCGGTGCGCTCGTCCACGCGGCGCTCCAGCGTGTGGCTGTACTCCTCCAGGCTCGCGTACAGCCCGGCGTTCTCCAGGGAGATGGCGGCCTGGAAGGACAACAGGCGCAGGACCTCCAGTCGCTCGGGCGTGAAGGCCCCGCGCGTGGCGTCGTTCTCCAGGTAGAGCACGCCGGTGAGCGAGCCCTGCTTGAGCAGGGGGCTGCACAGCACGGACTTGGGATGCGCGGTGCGCACGTACGGGTCCTCGGAGAAGGGCTCCTCCGTCGCCGCGTCGTCCAGGATGACCGTCTCGCCGGTGCGCACCACGTAGTGGACGATGGAGGCCGGCAGCGCGGTGGAGGACTCCACCGGCACGCCCTGGTCCAGCAGCACCCGCGCGCCGTCCACCGAGCCCTCGGCCTCGATGTAGAGCCCCTCGGGCCGCATGAGGATGAGGAAGCCGCGCCGCGCGCCCGCGTTCTCGATGAGCAGCGTCATCAGCTTGCGCAGGAGCTTGTCCAGGACGATTTCGCCGGACAGCGCGCGCGCCGTCTTGAGCACCGATTCGAGGTCCAGCGAGGCCAGCGGCGTGCCCGCGGACTCCTCGGCCCGCACGGGCTCGGGGGTGGAGGGGAGCAGGTGCGGGTACTCGCGCTCCAGCCGGGTGGCCACCGCGCGCGCGCCCCACCGGACATACGCGGCCCGGGAGTCCTCCAGGTAGCCATGGGCCACGCGCTCTCGGCGCTGGTCCAGGTGGAACCTCGCCGCCAGCTCGCAGCCGACCGCCTCGTCGAGCGACAGGCCGTGCTCCCGCGCGAGCCGGATGGCCCGGTCATAGCCATCCGCGGCCTCGGCGGGCTTGCCGTCCACCCGGGCCCGCTCCGCGTCGAGCAGCTCCGCGCGCGCGGCGTAGTTCATCGGGGCGATGCGGGCCCAGCCGCGCATCTGCTTGCGGAGCGCGTCGATGGTGCGGGACGCGCGCAGGCGCTCCAGCGGCCCTCGCGACGTGTGCAGCTCGAGCAGGGCCAGGCCCTGGAAGAACTTGTACCAGGGCAGGTAGATCTGCCCGGTGATGAGCTCCGCGCGGGCATCCACCGCGGCCGCGCTCTCCAGGGCGCCCTTCGCGTCGCGCCACAGCCAGCGGCGCATGGTGCGCATGACCTCGCAGGTGGCGATGCCGTTGGAGTAGCCGGCCTGGTGGTACGGCGCGACGATGTCCCGCTCCCGGGCCTCCACGTCGCCGGTGAACGCGCCGGTGAGCACGTCGAGGGTGTGCCGCGTGTACTGGAGGAACGGCACGTTCGTGTGCCGGTGGCTCGCGAGCGCGTCGCGGAAGCGGTCGACGCGGGGGCCATGCTCCAGGAGCCCGTCCCGGCCGATGAGGGACACGGCGCAGCCGGCGCTCGCGTTGTACGCGAAGTACTCGATGTCGCCCGTCTCCTGGCCCTTGCTCGCGCCGGCGAAGAAGTCATCCAGGCACGTGCCCAGCGGCTCCTTCCAGTGACGGATGAAGAGGTTGAAGACGAAGTGCACCATCGAGCGCAGGCTCTCCGCGCCGAAGCGGTCCAGCGTCTTCAGCGCGAGCCGCCCGTAGCGATAGCCCTCCTCGGGGTTGCCCAGGTGGACGCTGAGCATCAACCCGTAGCCCACGTAGCCGAAGGCGGCCGTGCCCGTGGCGCCGTGGCGGATGGTGAGCTGGAGGTTGCGCAGCACCACGAGCGGGAAGAGCAGGGGGCGGGCCATGAACGCGGCCGTGGCCAGCTTCATCATCACCCGCAGCGTCGCGACGAGCAGCGGGTCCCGCAACTCGGGGAGCGACTCCAGGTCCTCCGGCTTGCGCAGGCCCAGCAGCACCTTCGTCTTCGCCACGCCCGCCAGCACGTGCGCCTGGATGGGGCGCGCGGGCAGGTGCTGGCCCAGCATTCCGAGCACCTCCAGGCCCAGGTCCACGGCGCGCTCGTGCTCGCCGCGGTGGGAGTGGCACTGGATGCGCACCAGGTGCACGCGCACCTGCTCCAGCCGGTCCTGGGCGTGGTCCAGGGCGGCGGTGGCCAGCCGCTCCATCTGCTCGAAGTCCGCCGCGAGATACGCGGCCTCGGCGGCCTCGACGTGCAGGTCGAACGCGAGCGCGCGGTTGGCGCTCCAGCCGTCGTCCCCGAGCAGCTGACGGCCTGTCGTCAACAGGCGCAGCGCCGCGGACCACGCGCCGCGTGACTTGGCGCCGCGACCCGCGCGCAGGTCCAGGGCGGCCACCCGGTGTCGCTCCCGCGCGTCCTTCAGCACGGGAAGGGCCAGGTGGAAGTGGCTGACGATGTCCGCGAGCTGCTCGTCCATCAGCTCGGGCGGCGTGTGCCGCAGCAGCAAGCGGCCGATGCGCGCATGGACCTCCGGGCGTTGCTCCGGGGGCGTCAGCTCCAACGCGGCCTGCTGGACGCGGTCGTGCGCGAACTGGAAGCTGTCGGAGGGCTCGGTGTCCGTGAGCCGCTCGCCCACGGGCGCGACCAGGGCCGCGTGGAGCACCTCGTCCAGCACCTCCGCCGTCTGCTCGGGCGTCTGCTCCAGCACCGTGGAGAGGTTGCGCAGGGTGAAGGCATGACCGAGCGCGGCGGCCACGGGCAGCAGCGCCTGGGCGCCCGGGCTCAGCTCCCGGATGCGCGCGGTGAGCAGCGCCACCACGCCGTCGCTGAAATCCTGACCTCGCAGGGCGCCGCCGTCCCAGCGGAAGCCTCCACCCTCCGCGTCGAAGCGCACGAGCCCGCGCTCGTAGAAGGCGCGCAGCAGCTGCACCGCGAAGAAGGGGTTGCCCTCCGTCAGCGACAGGACCACCGCGTCGAGCTGCGTGTCGGGCTGTCCCGCCGCCGCCGGGAAGACATCCGCGACCAGTCGCGACAGCTGCTCGGGAGACAGGGGCTCCAGGTCGATGCGCTGCACGGGCGTGCCCGCCTCGCGCAGGGTCTGGGTGAGCCCCACGACGGGGTGCTCGGCGTCGAGGACCTCGGTGCGGCACGCGGCGACCACGAGCAGGTTGCCCAGCTCCCGGTCCGTCAGGAGCTGGCGCAGGAACTGGAGGCTCGCGCTGTCCGCCCACTGCAGGTCGTCCAGCACGACGACGAGCGGATGCTCGGGCGTGGCGAGGACGCCCACCAGCTTGCGCAGCACCAACTGGAAGCGCAGCTCCGACTCCGCCGGGTCCAGCTCGGCCACGGGCGGCTGCTCTCCCAGCACCAGCCCCAGGCGCGGCACCGCGTCCACGACGAGCTGGCCCATGCCGCCCAGCGCCTGCAGCAGGCGCTGACGCCACAGGTCCAGGCGCTCCTCGCCGAGCAGGCTGCGGGCGACCTCGCGGAACGCCTCGAAGATGCCGGAGTAGGGCGTGTCGCGCAGGAGCTGGTCGTACTTGCCGCGCACGAACAGGCCGTGCTTCTCCGACACGGGACGCTTGAGCGTGCCGGTGAGCGCGGACTTGCCCATGCCGGCCGCGCC
The DNA here is from genome assembly GCF_006518215.1 of Myxococcus sp. AB025B. Lineage (NCBI taxonomy): Bacteria > Pseudomonadati > Myxococcota > Myxococcia > Myxococcales > Myxococcaceae > Myxococcus > Myxococcus sp. AB025B. The sequence continues at coordinate 38,105 of NZ_SRLW01000021.1, read as the reverse complement.
GGTGACGAGCACGAAGCCGGAGCGACCGGTGGCGGCCCGCTCGAAGGCGTCGCGCAGCGCGGCCTGTTGAGGGGCCCGACCATAGAGCCGCTCGGGGACGGCGAAGCGCTCGGGGACGTCCTTGGTGCCCAGCTCGAAGTCGGGCACGCCCTTGCCCGTCTCCAGTCCATCGAGGCAGCGCCGCAGGTCGGCCACCAGCCCGTAGGCGCTCTGGTAGCGGTCCTCGGGGGACTTGGCGAGCAGCTTGAGGATGAGGTCCGACAGGGTGCGCGGCAGCTCCGGCACCAGCGACTGGGGCAGCGGCGGCGGCAGCGCGACGTGCGCGTGGACGAGCCCCAGCGCATCGGTGTCCGCGAAGGGACGGCGGCCGGTGAACAGCTCGAACAGCATGACGCCGAGCGAATAGAAGTCGCTGCGGGAGTCGACGCTGCGGTGCGTGCGGCCAGTGGCCTCGGGGGACAGGTACTCGAGCGTGCCCTCGAGCCGGTCCGGGGCGACGGGGGCCACCTCCGCGCGGGCGCGCCGCGTGGCGAGGGTGAGCCCGGTCAGCTTCACGGACACGCCGTCCGCGCCCACGAGCACGGACGCGGGCTGCAGATCCCGGTGCAGGATGCCGGCGGCGTGGAGCTGGCCCACGGCGCGCGCGAGGGCGACGGCGAGCCGGCAGCCGGCGAGGACCTCCATCCGCCCCACGGCCAGTCGCTGGGCGAGCGTCGTCTCGCCGAAGCCCTCGAGCACGAGCACGGACATGCCGGGACGGGACTCCTCCAGGGCCAGCGGGTGGAGGACGCCGTCGAGGCGCAGGGGATGGGTCAGCTCGAATTCGTGACGGAGCCGCTGCGTGAGGGCTCCGGTGCGCGAGGGCTCCGCGAGCTTGAGGTTGACGGTGGCTCCATCGTTGGCGCGGGTGGCGCGAACGAGTTGGAAGGAGCCGGAGCTGCAGAGCGCTCTGTCGCTTCGGTATCCAGGGACATCAATCATTGCTCGACCCGTGCGCGCAGGGGCGCGGCACCCCCCTTGGGGCCGGCAGGCTAGCTGTGCCCGCCAGCGGCTCGCAACCGAACCGGCCCCGCTTCTCGGGGCGGCTGCCTGCTCACCGGAGTGGTGGTCTGGGGCCGGGTGTGCCATGCAACCTCCACGGTGATGAGCGCGACGGCCAGGGTGGAACAGGACACACGGCGGGACGGCAGGCGCGTCCTCGTCATCGGCAGTGGTTTCGGAGGGCTCGCGGCGGCGGTGCGTCTGGCCGCGCGAGGCTGGCGAGTCACCGTCCTGGAGCGTCGCGCCGTCCCGGGGGGGCGCGCCCATGCGTTCCAGCAGGACGGCTTCACGTTCGACGCGGGACCCACGGTCATCACCTGTCCGCACCTGCTGGAGGAGCTCTGGGCGCTCGCGGGGCGGAAGCTCTCGGAGCACGTCGAGCTGCGGCCGGTGACGCCGCTCTACCGGATGCGTTTCCCGGATGGCTTCACGTTCGACTACCACACGGACCGGGAGCGGATGCTCGAGGCCGTGCGCCGCGTCTCCCCCGGGGACGAGGCGGGCTACCTGGCGCTGTCCGCCCGGGTGGAGCGGCTGTACGAGGCGGGAATCGGCCCCTTGATGAGCGCGCCCGTGCCGCACGTGCTGAGCCTGGCGCCCTTCACCGCGGCGCTGGTTCGAGACGAGGCCTTCCGGACGATGTACGGCCTGGTGGCGCGGCACGTGAAGGACGAGCGGCTCCGGCAGGCGCTGAGCTTCCATCCGCTGCTCATCGGCGGCAGTCCGTTCTCGGCCGCGAGCGCGGTGTACACGTCCATCCAGTTCGTCGAGCGGCGCTGGGGTGGGTTCTTCCCCGTGGGAGGAACGGGCGCGCTGGTGCGGGGCCTCGTGTCTCTGCTGGAGTCGCTGGGCGGTCAGGTCCGCTACGACAGCGAGGTGTCGGAGATCACCGTGGAGGGGCGCAAGGCCACGGGGGTCCGATTGGGCTCGGGGGAGTGGCTCCCCGCGGAGGCGGTGGTGTCCAACGCGGACGCGGCGTGGACGTACCGGTACCTGCTGCCGCGTCACGTGCGCAGCCACTGGACGGATGACCGCATCCAGCAGGCGCGATACTCGATGAGCGTGTTCCTCTGGTACTTCGGCACACGGCGCCAGTACCCCGAGGTCGCACACCACACGCTGCTGTTCGGTCGGGATTTCCGAGGCATGTTCTCGGGCCTGTCGGGCTCGGGTCAGCCGTCGCAGGACCCGCTGCTGTACCTGCACCGTCCCACCGCGACGGACTCGGGCCTGGCGCCGCCGGGACATGACGCGTTCTATGTCCTCGCGCCGGTGCCGCATCTGGGCGAGGGCTCGAACTGGAAGGCGAGGGCGGAGACGTTCCGTCGCATGCTGGCGGAGCGACTGTCGCGCACGGTATTGCCCGGGCTGGAGTCGGAGTTGATGACGTCGAGGGTGTTCACGCCCGAGGACTTCCGGGATGATTTGCGCTCGTTCCGGGGCGCGGCGTTCAGCTTCGCGCCCACGCTGTTGCAGACGACGTTCTTGAGGGCGCAGGCGAAGAGCGAGGACGTGGACCGGTTGTATCTGGTGGGCGCGGGGACCCATCCCGGCGCGGGCCTGCCCGCGGTGCTGTGCTCGGCGAAGATCGTCGACACGGTGATGGCGGGGGCGTGAAGGGGGGCCTCGGGCGCGGGCTCGCGACGAAGAACGGCGCGCGCCAGAACGCCGGAGGTGTCACGCTCTGTCGTGCATGGCGAGCGTGGGCTGCATGAGCGCCGGGGCGAGGTGTGACATTGCCCATGCCGTGCGGAGGTGAAGGGACATGGCGGAAGTCGCGGGACTCGAGCGCTGTCACGTCATCCTCAAGGCCGCGATACTCGCGGCGAAGCCCGAAGACCGGCCCGCGATTCGTTGGGCGCTGGGCGGCCCGCGTCCCGTGTGCCCGGCGGCGGGGCAGGTGGAGCTGGGGTTGTGGTTCTCCTCGCTCGTGTCGCCGTTCCTCGCGGACCGCTTCGAGGAGGCCGTGGCGAGCCGCATCGTCGAGCGCGTGCGGGACTTCCTGTCGAAGCCCCTGCGCCTCACGCCCCAGGAGTCACTCTCGCTGGGGCACGACAAGAAGCTGACGAGCAAGGCGGGCCGCGCCTATCACGCGCTCATCGCGGACTCGCGCTCCGAGGCTGACGAGTCGGAGGCGCTCGCGGTGGTCCGGCGGACGGCAGGTGCTGCGGCGGCGCTGTGTCGCGGCAAGGACACCTTCGTGCACCTCACCGCCGCGGTGGCCCGTGTCGTGAAGTACCTCGACGAGGAGCCCGGTCGCGCGGGGCTGAGCGTGCAAGGGCTCCTCACGGAGCTGGATGCGCGCATCCTCAGACTGGAGTGCCACGCAGCCATCGCACCGCTGCTCGCGGGGAGCGCGCCTCCGGACCTCGAGGCTGTCCTGTGGCGCGCTGACGGCGGCAAGGGGACCGCGAGGCACTTCATCGCGAGGCTTCGCGGCGGGAAGCTCGGACTGGTGACGAAGCTGGGCGCGAGGTGGACCTGGATTCAAGGAGGGAAGGACGAGGTCCTCGCCTCCGTGCCGGATGCCTGCTTCGAGGAGGCGACCTGCGCGGTCATGGCGGGTGACTGAGTCGCGCGAGCCCGTGCCTCGGAGAACCCATGCATCCTCCGAGGCACCACCGCCGTCATGCCGCTACTTCTTCCGAGGCGCTCTCATCGTGAAGCGCGGGTACACGTCGTTCTCGAACACCTCGCGCAGCTTGGGGAAGTTGAGCACCCAGCGCACGCCCATCCGCCACGGTGCGAAGAGGGCGCGCGGCACGCGGGGGAACAGGCCCGGCAGCCAGTTCTCGTAGGCCTTCTGCATCGCGCTCACGTCGTAGTCCTCGCGAACGTCCACGCAGTAGGGCGGGTCGTTCGGCACGTGGCCATCGAGGATGTCCCCCAGGCCCGGCGGCAGATACGTCGTGTGGAGCGTCATGCCGATGTCGAAGTTCTTGCTGCCCAGCCGGCAGATGGGGCCCTTGGCGATGTCCTCCGAGTCGAAGATCCACACCTCGTCGCCTGTCGAGTCCGGCGGCAGGCTTGGCGTGGGGTCCGACACCACCAGCGCCACGACGTAGCCCTTCCAGTACGGGACCAGCGGCAGCTTGATGCTCGGCACGAACTGCGGCGCGAACCCGAACCAGCCGGTGGGCAGCACGTAGCCCTCGAAGCGGCCGGAGTTGACGAAGAACTTGAAGAAGCTCGCGGCCCGGCCCTCGCGGATGGGCATGCCCTCCCGGTCTCCGACGATGGGCTTGTACATCTGGTAGATGAACTCGGGGACCATGTCCGCCGTGAAGCCATCCGAGTTGAAGTAGATGGCCAGCTCGTCCTCCGGAATGCCCCAGTTGATGCCGCCGGGGAGCTCACCGCCAGGAGGCGGCTCGCGGGGGACCTCGTCGAGGTACAGCTTCAGATTGGTCTCGAGCTCGCCGTTGATGAGGCCCGTGTTCGAGAAGACGGTGAGCCCCCACGTGTAGTCATCGTGCGAGTGCAGCTTCGACTCGATGGTCCGCCGGCGCATGTCGATGTGGTGCACGCCCAGCGAGCTGCGCGTCACCGGCACCGCCGTGGGCATGCCCTGCTGGTACGCCAGGGCCCGGTTGCCGTTGATGAGCAAATCTCCCTCCTGGATGGTGTGGGAGAGGTCCTCGGTGGGCGAGTGCCCCACGACAATCGTGATGACGTCGTCCGGGTTCTCGTAGCGCGCCGCGAAGTGCAGACCGCCACCGCCGGACTGGAAGCGGTACGCGGGGATTCTCGGCGGGTCATCGGGCAACAGCGTGCCGGGCGAGGGACGCAGGTCCGAGCGCTTCACCACCCAGAACACCGCCTGGGGATAGGAGGGCTCGGAGGTCAACCGGCTCACCAGCCGCTGCAGCCGCGTCATGCCCGGCAGCGCGGACTGCACCGCGATGCTCCAGAAGTTGACCGGGAAGTTGCTGTCCAGCAGGACGACGTAGTCGCGCGTGACGGCGATCTGATGCAGCGACTGCGTCACCACCGGCTTGCCCGTGGCCGCGTCGATGAGCGACCAGTGGTGCAGCCGGTTCTCCCACGTGTCCCAGCTCACCAGGTGCGTCCAGCCCTCCCCGAGCGGCCACTTGGGCGCGTGATTCGTCAGGAACAGGCGCGGCTTCTGCCCGGCGCCCGGCGCCTCGGAGATGGCCACCGGGTGCTCGAACGCGAAGGCGGGGTGCGCGGTGCTCTGCAGCAGCGGGAACGTCCACGGCGTGCCGATGGCCGGCTTCCACTCGCGCAGGTAGCCCAGCGGCGTGTACGCCTCCAGCGTCATCGGATGGATGGCCCACGGACGGCCCGCGTCCGTCGTCACCAGCATCATGTTCTCGCCCTGCACCAGGAAGGGCGCCGTGTTGGGGGCCTCCTGCGCGCCCAGGGCGATGGACACGTCCGACAGCGTCGTCTCCCGGAATTCGTTGAGGTAGCGCGTGAGCGGCCCGCGCGACGTCTTGCCCGCGTTGACCGGCTCGCGCGCCACGTACGACGGCGTCTCCATGATGGAGGAGCTGAACGTCGCGTGGGCCCCGTCGAAGTCGAGCCGCAGCACGAGCCCGTCGGAGGCCAGCGCCGGTGAGCCCTCGGACACGCTGGGGCCGGCGACGAAGACGTGGCCGTGCAGGTCCGGGGGAAGCTTGCCGGCGAGCACGTGCAGCGGCTCGCGCGTGAAGCGCTCCCGGTTGGATGTCATCGCGTTGCGCGGCATCCCGGGGCGAGGACCCGGAGGGACGGCGACACCAGGGTACGTCGTCCCATCCGGCAGATGGGGCGGCGCGGGCGGCGGCACATCCTCCGCCGAGGGGGAAGGAAGGGGAGACACGGCGCTTCGAGTCACATCAGGCATGACTCCTCCACGGGTAGGGAGCTGCGGAACAGGTCGGGGAACGGGGCCAGCACGGTAACACGTGCGACGTCCGCGACTCGCACGAGGTGGCACGTCCGCCAGGGGAGGGAGGGGGCGGGATGGTGTTCCGGCGTGTGGACCCGATGTGCCATCATCGCGACGCCCGGTGCGACCAACCATGAACCAACACGACATGTCTGAGCCGCGCATCATCGGCGGGCGATACGTCCTCGAGCGGGTGCTCGCGGGCGGTGGGATGGGCACGGTGTGGGTGGCGACGGATCCCAAGCTCCAACGCCGCGTGGCCCTCAAGCTCATGGCCACCCACTGCGCGCCCACCCCGCACGCCTTGCGCCAGTTCGAGTGGGAAGCCCAGGCCATCGCCCGCTTCCAGAGCCCGCACGTCATCCAGATCCACGACTGCCATCTGGAGGGAGACACCCCCTACATCGTCATGGAGCTGCTCGAGGGCGAGGACCTGGAGGCCCTGCTCAACCGGCGCGGCCGCCTGTCGCTCGCCATGGTGGAGCGGCTGCTCACCCAGACCTCCCGCGCCCTCACGGCCGCCCACGCCGCCGGTGTCATCCACAGAGACCTGAAGCCCGCGAACATCTTCCTTTCCCGGAGCGCGTCCGGAGAGGTCGTGAAGGTGCTGGACTTCGGGCTTGCCCTGTTGACCCAGGGTGGCACGGCGCATCCGCACCCCGAGGAGGAGATGGCGGGGACGCCGCGCTACATGAGCCCCGAGCAGCTCCGGGGGCTGTCGCCGAGGTTGGACCACCGCTGCGACCTGTGGGCGCTGTCGGTGGTGGCGTACCGGGCGCTCACCGGACAGCACCCGTTCCCGCTGGAGTCGCTGCGCCAGTTCCGCCTGGGCAACGTGCCGCCGCCGCCGGTGGCGCCGTCCTCGCTGGCGCCCGAGCTGGGCACGGAGGTGGACGCGTTCTTCGCGCGGGCGCTGGACGTGGACCCCTCGAAGCGCTTCCAGTCCGCGCACGAGCTGTCCTCGGCCTTCAGCGCGAGGGTGGAGGCGGGGCGGCCCGCGCGTCCGGCCAAGGTGCTGGTGGTGGACGACGAGCCGGATGTCGCGGTGCTGATGGAGCAGGTGTTCCGCAAGCAGGTCCGCCGCAACGTCTACCAGTTCCTGTTCGCGGCGGATGGCGAGGAGGCGCTGGAGGAGCTGCGCCAGCACCCGGACACCGAGGTGGTCCTCTGCGACATCAACATGCCGAGGATGGACGGGCTCACGTTCCTGTCGCGCATCGGCGAGGTGACGACGCTCACGCGCGTGGTCATCGTCTCGGCGTACGGGGACATGAGCAACCTGCGCACGGCGATGAACCGCGGCGCGTTCGACTTCATCACCAAGCCCATCGACTTCCCGGACCTGGAGGCCACGCTCGTCAAGACGCTCAAGCACGTGCGCGAGCTGCGGCGCACGGTGCGCTACACCGAGGAGAACGGCCTCTTGCGCATGTTCGTCCCGGGCGGCGTGCTGGAGCGGCTGCCGCCGATGATGCAAGGCACGGAGGCCATGGCGGGCGAGTGGGTGGAGGGCACCGTCGTCTTCGTCGACGTGCACGGCTTCACCCCGGTGCTCAAGGACGAGGCGCCCCCGGAGTCGCTGCGGCGGCTCAACGCCATCTTCGAGGCCATCGTCCCGGAGGTGCTCTCGCGCGGTGGCACGGTGGACAAGTTCGTGGGCGACGCGGTGATGGCCGTCTTCCGAGGTCCCGGCCACGTGGACCACGCGCTGGAGGCGTGTCTGTCCATCCGCCAGCAGCTCGAGGTCCTGGCCACGCGAGGAGGCGAGGGCGCCCCGTATGCCCATGGGGTCTGCATGGGGCTGGACTCCGGCGACGTGGTGTCCGGCAGCATCGGCGCGAAGGCGTCCGGGCGGCTCGACTACACGGTGCTGGGGGACGTGGTGAACACCGCGGCCCGGCTGTCCACCCTGGCGCGGCGCGGGCAGGTGCTGCTCAGCGAGCGCACGAAGGAGCGCGCCCAGGAGCCCTTCGACTACGCGGCGCTGGGACCCCAGGTGCCTCCAGGGGCCTCGGTGGAGCTGTTGGTGTACGAGCTGCTCCGGGCGGAGGGGGCACGCAAGCCGGCGTCGGAGGACTCGACGCCGTACATGCCCTCTTCGGGGAGCCACGAGGAGCCCGGGGAGGGCTCGCACGAGGCGGCGGGACTGGTTGCGCAGCCGTCCCGGTGAGGTGGGACGGCGCGCGGCGCTTCAGCTGCTCTGGGTGACGCGCACCGTGGTGTTCATCTCCCGGCCGGTGGCCGGATCCCGGGCGCGCATGGTGAGGATGCCTTCGATGTTCACGTCGAAGGTGATCTCCACCTGCACTCCTCCGGCGCGGGCCTGCTGGATGCCGGAGAAGGTGAACTCACCGAGCATGTCGTTGCGCGCCACCATCTCGTGGTCGCCCTGGAAGATGCGCATGGCCAGCTCGGTCTGGTTGTCCATGCTGGTGGTGGCGAGCAGCTGCTTGGCGTTGGGGATGGGCGCGTTGCGCGGGAAGACGACGTGGAACGCGCCGCCGGCCTTCTCCAGGCCGATGGCCATGGGAATCACGTCCAAGAGCTGGATGCGCAGGTTGGTGTCGTCCTGGAGCGAGTGCGCGTAGAGCGCCGCGCCGATGGCGACCGCCTCGTCCGGGTGCACGGCCTTGCTGGGCGCCTTGCCGAAGAACTTCGTCAGGCGGTCCTGCACGATCGGCATGCGCGTCTGGCCGCCGACCAGCATCACCTGGTCCACGTCCTTGGTGGACAGCCCCGAGTCCACCAGCACGCGCGCCACCATCTGCAGGGTGCGGTCGACGAGGTGGTTGGTGAGCTGCTCCAGCATCTTGCGCGTGAACTTCATCTCGATGTTCAGGGGCTGGCCCTGGGACGTCATCGTGATGAAGGGGATGTTGAAGGGCACCTCGTCGCGCGCGGACAAGTCGATCTTGGTGCGCTCGGCCAGGTCCTTGATGCGCTGCATGGCCACCGGGTCCGTGGCCAGGTCGATGCCCGTCTTGGCCGCGAAGTCCTTGAGGACGTGGTGGATGATGGCGTTGTCGAAGTCGATGCCGCCCAGGAACACGTCGCCGCCGGTGGACTTCACCTCGAAGACGCGCTCGCGGATCTCGATGATGGAGACGTCGAAGGTGCCGCCGCCCAGGTCGTAGATGACGACCTTCTCCTTGAGGCCCTTGCCCACGCCGTACGCGAGCGCCGCCGCGGTGGGCTCGTTGATGATGCGCACGACCTCCAGGTCGATGAGCTTGCCCGCGTCCTTCACCGACTGGCGCTGCCGGTCGTTGAAGTAGGCGGGCACCGTCACCACCGCCCGCTTGATGGGCATCTTCAGGTAGTTGGACGCGACCTCGCGAATCTTGCCGAGGATCTTCGCGCTCACCTCCTGGAGCGTGAACTCACGCTTGCCGACGTCCAGCGTGACGTCGTTCTTCTTGCCGGGGCGCATGTTGTACGCCACGACCTTCTTCATCGTCTCGACGACGTCGCTGCCGAAAGGACGGCCCACCAGACGCTTGGCGCCGTAGACGGTGTTGCGCGGGTTGAGCTGCCACTGGCGCTTGGCCTCGTAGCCGATGAGCTCGTTCCCCTTGTCATCAATCGCGAAGATGGAGGGGATGGTGTACTCACCGCCCTTGTAGGGGATGAGCTTGACGTTCCCGCTGTCCTCGACAATCGCCGCGCACGAGTTGGTCGTGCCGAGGTCGATGCCGATGATGGGCTCCTTGTGCATCGTGTCTGGGCTCCGGGTGGCCACCGAAGAGAAAGGCTGGACCGTAGCGCACCCCGGCCCACCACGCGAGTAAGCTGACACCCACCTGCGACAAAGCCCTGCAACCCCGCACCATGTCGGGCGAAAAGTGCACCTGGGCTACTCTCCCCCCTGGAGGACAGCCGACGGCCCGAGCACGTGGGGTGGACGACACGGGGCCAATGGGCCCTGGACTTTCCGGAGGGCGGGCGGGAAAGGTCGGGCAGCGCAGAGGACGGCCTGCGGCGCGCTGGTGCCGTGGCTAGATCAACGGACCTGGACGACGACGAGGAGAGCCACGTGGACGCGAAGGGGTATCTGCAGGAAGTGGGCTCGCAGGTGAACGCCGACTTCGTCAAGAACCGTTCGATCCTGTCCTTCGAGGAGTACCTGTCGCTCTTCCTGAACGACCCCAAGGCCCAGGCGCGCAACGCGGCGCAGTACCTGCGGGACGTGATGGACCACTTCGGGACGGAGACGGTGCCGCACCCGACGGGGAGCATCCGGCGCTTCAAGGTGTTCGATGCGCAGCACAACGAGCGCGACGGGCGGGTGGCGGGGCAGGAGGAGGTGCAGAACGCCATCTACCGGGTGCTCGGCAACTTCGTGCGCGCCGGCCGCATCAACAAGCTCATCTTCCTGCACGGCCCCAACGGCAGCGCCAAGTCCTCGCTGGTCAACGCGCTCAAGTCCGGGATGGAGACGTACTCGCGGCTGCCGCAGGGGGCGCTGTACCGCATCGCCTGGGTGTTCCCCTCGGAGAAGCTCATCAAGGGCTCCATCGGCTTCGGGGAGCGGGCGAGCACCGGGGACGGGGAGCTGACGACCTTCGCGCACCTGGACGCGGAGTCCATCGACCTGCGCATGCCCTGCGAGCTCAGGGACCATCCGCTCTTCGCCATGCCGGCCGCGGACCGGCGCAAGGTGCTGGAGACGGCGCTCAAGAAGAAGGGGCTGGGCAACGGGGACGGGGAGACGGGGGACTTCATCCTCTCCGACTACGTGCGCGACGGGGAGCTGTGCTCCAAGTGCCGGCGCATCTACACGGCGCTGCTCAGCTCGTACAACGGCGACTGGCTGAAGGTGATGCGCCACGTCCAGGTGGAGCGCTTCTACGTGTCGCGGCGCTACCAGGTGGCCACGGTGACGGTGGAGCCGCAGATGAGCGTGGACGCGGTGGTGCAGCAGCTCACCGCGGACCGCACCCAGCTCAACGTGCCCGCGCCCCTGCACAGCACCGTGCTCTTCGAGCCGCACGGGCCCCTGGTGCACGCCAACCGCGGGCTCATCGAGTACGCGGACCTGCTCAAGCGGCCGCTGGAGGCCTTCAAGTACCTCCTGGGCTTCAGCGAGACGAGCGAGGTGCCGCTCGAGCCGTTCGTGCTCCAGCTGGACGAGGTGCTCATCGCGTCCTCGAACGAGAAGCACCTGGGGGCGTTCAAGGAGCTGCCGGACTTCGCGTCGTTCAAGGGCCGCATCGAGCTGGTGCGCGTGCCGTACCTGCGCCGCTACCGCACCGAGCAGCAGATCTACGACGCGCAGGTGTCCGCGACGACGGTGGGCAAGCACGTGGCGCCGCACGCGACGGCGGTGGCCGCGATGTGGGCGGTGCTCACGCGGCTCAAGAAGCCGATTCCGGACCGCTACCCCAGCGACGTGAAGGAGCTCATCGACCACGTCACGCCGGTGGAGAAGCTGCACCTGTACGAGGAGGGCGCGCCGCCGGACCGGCTCAGCCTGGCCAACACCAAGGAGCTGCGCAAGCTGCGCGAGGAGCTCTTCACCGAGTCGGACGCGTACCCCAACTACGAGGGGCGCATGGGCGCCAGCGCGCGGGAGATAAAAACGGCGCTGTTCAACGCCGCGCAGAACCCCGACTACAAGTGCCTCAACGCGCTCGCGGTGCTGGAGGAGCTGGAGGCCATCTGCAAGGACAAGAGCGTCTACGAGTTCCTGCTGCAGGAAGTGGTGGACGGCTACCATGACCACGAGGCCTTCGTGCGCGTGGCGGAGACCGAGTACCTGGACCGCGTGGACACCGAGGTGCGCGAGTCCATGGGCCTGGTGTCCGAGGGCCAGTACCGGGAGCTGGTGGAGCGCTACATCCAGAGCGTGAGCCACTGGGTGCGCGGCGAGAAGATGCGCAACCGCGTCACGGGCGAGATGGAGAAGCCGGACGAACAGCGCATGCAGGAGGTGGAGGCCATCGTCATGCCCCGGGGCGAGGAGGCGGCGGACTTCCGTCGGGGGCTCATCGCCTCCATCGGCGCCCACCGGCTGGACAACCCGGACGTGGTGATGGACTACGCGCGCGTGTTCCCGGACATGTTCAAGCGCCTGAGGGACCACTACTTCGAGGAGCGCAAGCGCGTCCTGCGCAAGAACAAGGAGAACGTCCTCAAGTACCTCTCCGAGGACCGGGCGCAGCTGACGTCGCGCGAGCAGACGCAGGTGCAGAGCACGCTCAAGACGATGGCGGAGCGCTACGGCTACTGCGAGCACTGCGCGAAGGACGCCATCCTGTTCCTGATGAAGAAGCGCTACGCATGAGGAGCGGGCGAGCGGGCTGACGGGGCCTGCTCGGGCGCCTGCTTTTCATGGGTCAGCGGGCTCGGGAAGATGGGGGCGTCGAGCGAGTTCGCAGTCCCACGCGCCATCCTTCATCCCGGAGAGTCGATGACCCGCTTCCTCCTGGGCGCCCCCGTCGCCCTGCTCGCCCTCGCGTCGTGTGCCGGCGCCTCGTCGCCCCACGCGAGTGCTCCCACGCCCAAGGCCCCTGCCGAGGTCGTGCGCGTGGTGGCGATGCCCGAGCCCGCGCGGCCCACGCGCAAGGAGATGGTGCGCCGCATCCTCCCGCACAACGTGCGGCTGCAGCTCGCCGAGGGCGAGAGCGTGCGGCGCACGGCGTCCGGCGTGGTGGTGGGCTCGGAGCGGGGCGAGGACGGCGTGGTGGCGTGGGTGGTGACCAACGCGCACGCGGTGGTGATGGAGGACCTGAAGGCCCCGGAGCTGCGCGTGCTGGTGGACCGGCGCGGGGACGTGGAGACGCACGTGGGGCAGGTGGTGGCGCGCGGCAAGGTGCCGGAGATGGACCTGGCGCTGCTTCGCGTGCCGGGGCTGGGGCTGCCCGCGGTGGAGCTGGCGGAGGAGGCCGAGCTGGAGCTCGGCGAGGACGTCGTCGTGGCGGCGTCTCCGTTCGGCCGCGCGCTGTCGTTGTCCGGCGGCATGTTGTCCCAGGTGGAGTGGGACCGGGAGTCGCGGCGGCCGAAGCTGGTGAAGACCGACGCGCCCATCGGCTACGGGGCGTCTGGCGGTGGCATCTTCAGCCTGGAGACGGGCCGGCTGCTCGCCATCGTGGAGGGCTACCGCACCGCGCAGGTGGGCTTCGAGGTGCAGCAGGAGAGCTTCAGCTTCGATGTGCCCATGCCCGGCGAGACGTTCGCCGCGCCGAGCACCAAGGTGCGCCAGTTCCTCAAGGCCCAGGGCTTTGGCCGGCTGCTCGAGCGCAGCCTGCCTGGTGAGGGAGGCGTCGCCCACGCCGCGGGTCGCTGACCCGCCTTTTTGTCGACAGGCGTCCCGTCCGCGCTACATCCGTCCCGCTCTTTTTCGCGTCACCAGGAGGCGAGCGCATGTCCGGACGGGTTTCGTGGGATCAGTACTTCATGGACATCGCGAAGCAGGTGGCCACCCGGGCCACGTGTGATCGCAAGCACGTGGGCGCCGTCATCGTCCGGGGCCGCACCATCCTGTCCACCGGCTACAACGGCTCCATCCGCGGGCTGCCCCACTGCGACGACGTGGGCCACATGATGGAGAACGGCCACTGCGTGGCCACGGTGCACGCGGAGGCCAATGCCATCATCCAGGCGGCCACCAACGGCGTGGGCATCGACGGGGCGACCATCTACACCACCGCCAGCCCCTGCTGGCCGTGCTTCAAGCTGATCGCCAACGCGGGGCTGGTGCGCATCGTCTTCGGCGAGTTCTACCGGGACCCGCGCATCTTCGAGGTCGCCACCCGGCTCAACCTGGAGCTGGTGGGCCTGGGCGAGGCCTCGCGCCCGCCCGCGTCGTCGACCTGAGCGGGGAGCACCCCCCCGGAAACACGCTGTCGGAAGCGCCACGGGAAACGTCGCCTGAAGAACACTCGGGAGCCTGCGCAAGTAGGCGTCGCTACACGGGAATTTGCCGGTTCCGGCAAGAATTACCGACCCAGGGTTGACGTTGTGGAACACGCTCCCTAACTCTTGGCCGCGGTGGGGTGGCGGCGGGGGAGGGAGACGAAAAACCCGAGGAGTTTCCGTTGGTTAGCTCGACGGCTGTGTCCAGCAGCATGGTGCGTGTCCAGGAGTCGACGGATCCGGTGGTGGGCGCTGCCCGCTACGGCGCCGTGCAGACGCTGATGGACAGCCTGCTGCACGACGTCCGCAACCCGCTCAACGCGATGGCCATCCATCTGGAGGTGCTGTCGGAGAAGCTGAAGGCGGAGACGGGGCAGGTGCCCCCGTCGCAGGAGAAGAACCTCAAGGCGCTGCGCGAGCAGATCCAGCGCGTGGACGGCATCCTGCGGCAGTTCTCCGACTTCATCGTGTCCAAGGGCGGCGCGGCGGGCGAGGTGGACCTGTCGGACGCGACGACGCGGGCGATGAGCGTGGTGGCGCACGAGGGCCGCAAGCGCCGCGCCACGATGCAGGTGGCCGTGGAGGCAGGGGTGCGGGTGCGCCTCTCGGACACCTCGGAGCTGGGTTTCTTCGTCATCCAGGCGCTGCTGCGGGGAGTCCGGCGGGCGGAAGGTGGGGGCTCGGTGCGCGTGACGGTGCGCGCGGACGGCCCGGTGGCGGTGCTGGAGGTCGAGGACACGGGAGGGGACGGCGCGCCGGAGCTGGCGGACGCCGTGGCCGCGCTGGGGCTGCGCTGTTCGCAGCTGGGTGTGGACCTCCATGTCCGCGGCGGCTCCTGCCGTCTCATCTTTCCTCGCGCTTGAGGGCTGTACCGAGCAGCGGGCTTCTCATTCAGAGTCATCCCCAATCCGCGTCACGACGCAGTACCGGAGGTCTTCATCTTGGGTAGCGCACGAATCCTGGCCGTGGACGACGAACGCGACACGTGCGAGGCGCTGGCAGAGATGCTCAGCTCCTGGGGGCACAAGGTCGAGACGGCCTTCGACGGGCACGATGCCCTGCGCAAGGCCGGCGAGTTCCGCCCGGACGTCGTCCTGTCGGACCTGGCGATGCCCGAGACGGATGGACTGTGGTTGCTGCGCAACCTCAAGGAGGAGCTGCCGGACTGCCCGGTGGTGTTCCTCACGGGGCGCGGCACCATCGACGCGGCGGTGGAGGCCATCCGCGAGGGCGCGTATGACTTCATCGTCAAGCCGCTCGACACCGCTCGCCTGAAGGTCTGCATCGACCGGGCGCTGGAGAAGAAGGAGACCCTGCGCGAGGTGCAGACGCTGCGCCGGCGGCTCAAGCAGCTGGGCTCCTCGGACCTCATCGCCCAGTCGGCGGGCATGCGCAAGGTCATCGAGCTGGTGGAGAAGGTGGCCCCGTCCAAGGCCAGCGTGTCCATCAGCGGCGAGTCCGGCACTGGCAAGGAGGTGGTGGCGCGCGCCGTCCACAACCTGTCCCTGCGCCGCGACAAGCCCTTCATCGCCATCAACTGCGCGTCGATTCCCGCCACGCTGATCGAGTCGGAGATCTTCGGCCACGAGCGCGGCGCCTTCACCGGCGCGGATCAGCGCCGTCCGGGCGTGTTCGAGCTGGCCCACGGCGGCACGCTGTTCCTGGACGAACTGGGGGAGATCCCCATCGACCTGCAGGCCAAGCTGCTGCGCGTCCTGGAGGAGGGGCGCCTGCGCCGGCTGGGTGGCAAGGTGGAGATCGAGGTGGACGTGCGCGTGCTGTGCGCCACGAACCGCGACCTGAAGCAGGAGATCAAGAACCAGCGCTTCCGCGAGGACCTCTACTTCCGCCTCAACGTGTTCCAGATCCACCTGCCGCCCCTGCGCGAGCGGCGCGAGGACGTGCCCATCCTGGTCCAGCACTTCGTGGACAAGTTCCGGGGGGACTCGGCCAAGCGCGTGTCCGGCGTGCACCCGGAGGCCATGGAGGTCCTGAAGAACTACGAGTGGCCGGGCAACATCCGCGAGCTGCGCAACGCGGTGGAGCGCGCGGTGATCCTCTGCGACGGGGAGCTCATCACCCGCGAGCACCTGCCGCCGGACATGGCTGGCAAGGGCCCGGAGCGGCATACCTTCCGGTTGCCATTCGGGTTGAGCCTGGACGCGGTGGAGCGTGAGTACATCCTCGGCAGCCTCCAGCGCAATGGCAACAACAAGGCGCGCACGGCGGAGGTGCTCGGGGTGAGCGAGAAGACGCTCTACAACAAGCTCAACCGCTACGCGGCGGAGGCTCGCACCCAGCAGTCCGGTCCTGGAGGGCCGCTGGGCGGGCAGGGGAGCGATGGTCCGCTGAGCGCCAGCAACCTGCTGGCGCGCTGACCTGACGGGTAGGAAATCCCCTCCGGATTCCGCGCTGTTGGAGCGGCTCGGAAGGGGTGCGACGGGGGCCTCGGCAGGAGGGGTCGGCAGGGGCCGACCCTCCGCGAAACCCCGCGTCAATTCTTGACTTTTGACCTCTGGACAAGGGATTCTGCGGTCGCCTCCCACCCACAGGGAGGGCCCGGCCGTACAGGTCGACGCTCCGGGCGACTCCGAAGCCTTCAACTCGGCAAATCAGGAGTGTGCATCAGGGTGCCGCCGGGGGGGCACAAGGAAGGCCACAACGCAATGAGCGACGCGCGAGTTCTTCACTTCTTCGGCGGCAAGGGCGGGGTCGGCAAGACCACGCTCGCGGCGGCGTACGCGTTGCGGTTGTCGGAGGAGGCCCCGAAGGAACGGGTGCTGCTCGTCTCGCTGGACCCCGTGCGCTCCCTGTCGGATCTGCTCAAGAAGAAGCTCGGCGCGAAGCCGACGAAGCTCGTCGCCGGCAAGGGCGAGGGCGGCGTCTGGGGCCTGGAGCTGGAGCCCGCCGCGCTGCTCAAGCCCTTCCTCGCGGAGTACCTGCCCGCGCTGAAGAAGGCCGCGGTCAAGGGTACGCACTTCACCGAGGAGGAGCTGGGCTCGTTGTACCAGCAGGCCATCCCCGGGCTGGAGGAGCTGGTGGCGCTCTTCCATGTCGTGTCGCTGATCGACGACAAGGATTTCGATCGGATCATCGTGGACGCCTCGCCCACGTCGCACACCCTGCGGCTGTTCGATCTGCCGGTGGGGCTGCGCAAGTTCCTGGGCCTGGTACGCGCCGGTGAGAAGCCGGCCGCGACGACGGGCAAGGGCAAGAAGGCGCAGGAGGCGCAGGCCGCGGAGCCGGGCTTCCTGGAGGTGCTGGGGCAGAAGGCGGAGAAGCTGCTGGCGCTCTTGAAGGACCCCGCGCGCACGGCCTTCCACCTGACGGCGCTGGCGGAGCCGGTCCCCGAGGCGCAGACGCGCATGCTCTTCACGCAGCTGCGCGAGCGCGGGCTGCCGGTGACGGAGATCGTCGTCAACCAGGTGGAGGACCGCGAGGGTTGCCCCGCGTGTCAGGGCCGCCGGGGACTGCAGGCGCCGCACGTGCGCAAGTTCCAGGCGCTGGACAAGACGGTGCCGGTCCACCTGCTGGGTCGGCGCGAGGTGGCGCCGCGAGGGCTGGACGGCGTGGGCCTGTTCGCCAAGGCGTGGGCGGGTGGCAAGGAGACGAAGGCGCTGGAGTTCGCCGCCGCGGAGGGCCCTCCGGCCCTGGTGCGCGCGCCGTCCATGCCGCCCATCGCCGCGCCGCCGCTGCCTCCCACGCGGCTCATCTTCTTCGTGGGCCAGGGCGGCGTGGGCAAGAGCTCCTGCGCGGCCGCGGCCGCCGTGACGCTGACGGAGAAGGAGGGGCCCGTGCTCCTCATCTCCACGGACCCCGCGCACTCGCTGTCGGACGTGCTGCAGAGCCGGCTGACGGACACCGAGACGCAGGTGAAGGGCACCAAGGGCCTGTACGCGCGCGAGCTGGACATGGCGGGCTGGTTCAATGCCCTGCGCAAGCGGCTCAAGGAGAAGGCGGAGAAGGCCTTCGAGGGCGCGCCCAAGGCGGGCAGCGAGGTCCCGGCGGATCTGCTGTACCTGCGAAATCTCCTGGAGTGCGCGCCCCCGGGCATCGACGAGCTGGCGGCGATGAGCGTGCTGACGGACGCGCTGGTGCAGGAGCGGTTCAAGCGCATCGTGGTGGACTCGTCGCCGGTGGTGAACTCGGTGCGGGTGGTGGAGCTGGCGCAGACGGCCAAGACCTGGCTGGGCGCGCTGCACACCGTGCTCACCAAGCACCGCGCCAAGGGCCTGGGCGAGCTGGCGGACGACATCGCCGGGATGATCAAGCACGCCAAGCGCTTCGAGGAGGCCCTGGCGTCTCCGACGGAGGCGCGCTTCGTGGTGGTGACGCGCGGCGAGGACCTGGCCGCGGCGCGCACCGAGCGCGTGGTGGAGTACCTGAAGGAGAAGAAGCTCCCGGTGGAGCGCATCCTCGTCAACCGCGTGGGCCCCAAGTCCACGTGTGAGAAGTGCGAGAACCGCCGCAAGCTGGAGCTCAACGCGGCGAAGGCCATCGAGAAGAAGCTGGGCCTGCCCGTCACCATGGCCCCGGCGCTCGGTCGTCACCCGGCCGGCCTGCGCGAGCTGAAGGCGTTCCGCACGGCGTGGTACGCGCTGTCGCCGCCGGCCGCGAAGATCAAGGCCGCCTGAGGTCTTACTGGGGCGGCTCTGGCCGCCTCAGGCGTCACACTCGGACGGCGCGTCGGTGAAGGTTCCCCACTGGGGGAACGTCAGCGCGCCGGTCTCGGTCAGCGTGCCCGTCACGAGCGCCTCTCCGCGCAGCCTCAACTCCACCTGGCGCCCCTTCACCGAGTACGTGCCGGAGCGCTCCGAGCGGTGGGGCTTTCCCTCCGCGTCCACGTCGCGATTCCAGAGCGTCACGCGTCCCTGGGGGCGGAAGCGCAGGCCCCGGGTGGTGCCGTGGACACCCACGCCCGGGCCGTACCAGCTCACGTTGCGCAGGAGGAAGGGGACGTCGGCCTCCTTCTCCGGGACGCGGCCCTGCAGGCGCTGCCAGCCGAGGGTGTCCCGGATGCCGTCGAAGTCCGCGTCCTGGCGGGCGCGCGTCAGCCGGCGGGCGTCCCGCTTCACGGCCTGGGTGAGGTGCTCGACGATGACGTCCCGGTGGGCGCCGTACTCGCAGATCTGGCCCTGCTTGCGGAGCACGCCCAGGGTGGCGGCGGTGTTGTAGCGGGGCAGGGCGTAGTCCGGGGCCGCTCGGACGGCGGCCTGGAACTTCTCCAGGGCCTCTGGATAGCGGCCGGCCTGGTACAGGCGGAAGCCCTCGGTGTTGAGGGCCCTTGCGGGGGCCGGGACGGGGGCGGCGCTCAGCGCGAGGACGAGCAGCGGCAGGGCATGAAGCATGGCGTCCGGAGGGGCGTGGGGTGTCCGGCACCGTGACACGGTGCGGTGCGTAAGTGCTTGCGCGTTGAAAGGTGCCATACCCTGGTGCTAGTTCCGCGCCATGGCAACCGGCATCAGTTACGCGCTCGACTTCGAGCGCCCGCTCATCGAGCTGGAGAAGAAGATCGATGAGCTCAAGGCGTTGTCCACGGGTGGATCCGCGGACTTCACCTCGGAGATTTCGAAGCTCGAGAAGAAGGCGAAGAAGCTCCAGACGGAGATCTTCAGCGACCTGACGCGGTGGCAGGTGGTGCAGATGTCCCGCCACCCCGCGCGGCCCTACTTCCTGGATTACGTCCGCTTCCTCTTCACGGACTTCGTGGAGCTGTGCGGAGACCGGCACTTCGGCGAGGACCCGTCCATCGTCGGCGGTTTCGCGCGCTTCGACGGCAAGCCGGTGATGGTGATGGGGCACCAGAAGGGCCGCAACACCAAGGAGAACATGGCGCGCAACTTCGGCATGCCGCGCCCGGAGGGCTACCGCAAGGCGCGCCGGCTGATGGAGCTGGCGGAGCGCTTCGAGAAGCCCATCCTCACCTTCGTGGACACGCCGGGCGCGTACCCGGGCATCGGCGCGGAGGAGCGCGGACAGGCCGAGGCCATCGCCGTCAACCTGGAGGTGATGAGCCGGCTGCGCGTGCCCATCATCTCCACGGTGGTGGGTGAGGGCGGCTCGGGTGGTGCGCTGGCGGTCGGCGTGGGCAACCGCGTGCTGATGCTCCAGAACAGCGTCTACTCGGTCATCTCGCCGGAGGGCTGCGCCTCCATCCTCTTCCGCGACGCCAGCAAGGCGGACAAGGCGGCGGACGCGATGAAGCTGACGGCGAGCGACCTGCTCCAGATGAAGATCGTCGACGAGGTCGTGCAGGAGCCCGCGGGTGGCGCCCACCGCGATCCGGCGAAGATGGCGGAGGCCTTGGGCAAGACGCTGCGCAAGCACCTGACCCAGCTGGCCGAGCTGACGCCCGACGGCCTGGTCAAGGACCGCTACGCGAAGTTCCGCGCGCTCGGTGTGTTCTCCGGGCGCTGAGCCAGCCACCGCTCATTCGAGCCACCACTTCCAGGGCCCCGTCTCCCATGCGACCTCTCGTTCCTTCCTACGTCGAGACGCTCAAGCCGTACGTCCCGGGCAAGCCCATCGAGGAGACCGAGCGCGAGTTCGGGCTCTCGGGCGTCATCAAGCTGGCCTCCAACGAGAACCCGCTGGGGCCCTCTCCGCGGGCGCTCGAGGCGATGCGGCACGCGTCGTCCCAGGTGCACCTGTATCCGGATGCCACGTCCTTCCACCTGGTGCACCGGCTGGCCGCGTCCCTGGGCGTGCAGCCTCAGGAAGTGGTGCTGGGCAGCGGCTCCAACGAGCTCATCGAGCTGCTCATCCGCACCTTCACCACGCCGGAGGATGAGATCCTCCTGTGCAAGAACTCGTTCGCCGCGTACCGCATCTCCGCGCAGGCCCACGGGCGGCCCTTCGTGGAGGTGCCGATGCGCGAGGGCTACCAGTACGATCTGGAGGCCATGGCGCGCGCGGTGACGCCGCGCACGCGGCTCATCTTCCTGGCCAACCCGGACAATCCCACGGGCACGGCGTTCGGCCGCGAGGCGCTGGAGAAGTTCCTGGCGGCGGTGCCGTCCGAGGTGCTGGTGGCCTACGACGAGGCCTACTTCGAGTTCGTCGACTGGCCCGAGTACGTCAGCGGGGTGGAGCTGTTCCGGCGCCACCCGAACCTGGTCGCGCTGCGCACGTTCAGCAAGATCCACGGGCTCGCCGGCATCCGGCTGGGCTACGGGGTGATGGACGCGAAGCTGGCGACGTACGTGCAGCGCACGCGCATGCCCTTCAACCTCACGGTGGTGGCGCAGGCGGCGGGGCTCGCGGCGCTCGAGGACACCGAGCACGTGAAGCGCACGCGCGAGAACAACCGGGAAGGGTTGCGCTACTTCGAGGCGGAGCTGCCCAGGCTGGGCATCACGCTCACGAAGAGCCACGCCAACTTCGTGTTCGCGGACTTCCGCCGCTCGTCCACGGAGCTGTATGAGCTGCTGTTGCGCAAGGGCGTCATCGTCCGGCCGTTCGCGGGCGGCGGCTTCCCCACGTGCCTGCGCATCTCCGTGGGCACCGCGTCGGAGAACGAGCGCTGTGTGCGCGCGCTGAAGGAGGTGCTCGCGTGACGGGTGCTCGCTGCTTCATCGTCGCCATCGACGGTCCCGCGGGCGCGGGCAAGTCCACGGTGTCCAAGCTGCTGGCGCGCAGGCTCGGCTTCAGCCTGGTGGACACGGGCGCCATCTATCGCTGCGTGGCGCTGCTCGCGCGGCGTGAGCGCATCGCCTACGACGATGATGCCCGCCTGGGCGAGCTGCTCGGCCGCGTGCACATCCACTTCCAGGTGGTGGGCGAGGAGAACCGCGTGTTCCTCGGCGACGAGGACGTGTCCGGGGAGATCCGCTCGCCGGAGATCTCCATGGCCGCCTCGCAGGTGTCGGGCCGTCCGGTGGTGCGCGCGGGGCTCTTGCAGCTCCAGCGGCGGCTCGCGCTCGAGTCGAGCAAGGGCTCAATCCTGGAGGGGCGCGACATCGGCACGGTGGTGTTCCCGGACGCGGACGCCAAGTTCTTCCTGGAGGCCAGCCCCGAGGTGCGCGCGCGTCGTCGCTTCGAGGAGCTGTTCCAGAAGGGCGTGGAGAGCAGCCTGGGCGACGTGCTCGCGGACCAGACCAAGCGCGACAAGGACGACTCCGCGCGCGCGGTGGCTCCGCTGAAGGCCGCGGACGACGCCGTCCGCGTGGACTCCAGCAGTCTTCCGCTGTCGGAGGTCGTCCACGACATGGAGGCGGAGATCCTCCGCCGCATGGCCGCGCGAGGGTAGGGGACGGGCCCGGAGCGACGGGCCCGCCGCCGCTCGACTTCTAGAAGGTGACGCCCTCCTTCGAGGGGGCGGGCACCACGAGCGACAGCCGGGGCTGCTGGGTTCCCTGGGCGCCGTAGAAGCCGTGGTACAGGAACAGGTCCGCCACCACCTGCTTCACGTAGCCGCGCGTCTCGCGGAACGGGATGGACTCCACGAAGAGGTCCAACGGCAGGTCCCCGCGCTCCTGGGCCCACTTCGCCGCGGCGGTGGGGCCCGCGTTGTAGGCGGCGGCCGCGAGCACCGGATGCGCGAAGCGCTCCATCAGCCGTGACAGGTACCAGGCCCCGTAGCGGATGTTGCGCTCGGGCGAGAAGAGGTCCGCGGGCGCGGGAGCGGGCTC
Source organism: Myxococcus sp. AB025B (assembly GCF_006518215.1). Taxonomy (NCBI): domain Bacteria; kingdom Pseudomonadati; phylum Myxococcota; class Myxococcia; order Myxococcales; family Myxococcaceae; genus Myxococcus; species Myxococcus sp. AB025B. The sequence continues at coordinate 15,686 of NZ_SRLW01000021.1, read as the reverse complement.
GGCGAGCTTCTGCGCGATCTCCGTCGCCGTCTTCGGGATGATCTGCATCAGCCCGCGCGCGTCCGCCGCGCTCATCACCTCGGGCTTGAACGCGCTCTCGCGGCGCATGATGGCCCAGACGAGGAACGGGTCGACCTTGTGCGTGGTCGCCGCCTGCTCCACGGCGCTGGAGAACGCGCGGGGGTAGAACGCCGCCAGCGCGTCCGGCTCGCGCGAGCCGAAGGCCCGGCCCCACAGGTGTCGCGCCGCCACGGTGTGCGCGTGGCCGAACTCGCCCAGGCTCAAGAGCGCGTGCGCGAACGGCAGCGCCTGGTCCGCCGAGCGCAGCCTCGCCACGTGGGTCTCCACCTCGTCCGCCGCGTCCCGGAAGAGCCCCGCGCGCGTCAGCTCCACCGCGAGCGCCAGCTCGGGAGGCCGTGGCAGCTCCAGCGCCAGGGGCGGCTTGGGGAAGCGCGCCGGAGCCGGCCGTCCCAACTCCTGGAGCCGCTCCGAGGCGAGCAGCGCGTAGAACGACGCCGGAGACGAGGCGATGAGCCGCTCGTACTCCGGCCCCACCACGTCCGCCGTGGCGCCGCCCAGTTCCTGGCTGCGCGTCATCCAGTAGCGGGCCTGGGGCGCGAGGCTTCCTCGGGGATAGGCCGTCACCAGCGCGTCCAGCGCCTCGCGCGCCTTGGCGTAGTCCGCGAGCCGCAGATACGCGAGCGCGCGGAACCACATGCCCTCGTCCCGTCGGCGCGAGCGCGTGTAGCGGTCCGCGTGTGAGGTGAAGGACTTCGCGGCCTCCTCGAAGCGGCCCGACTGCAGATCCAACCAGCCCGCGAAGAAGGCGCCTTCCTCACCCGCCGACTGCGCCGCGTACTTCCTGGCCAGACCCGCCATCAGCTCCCGGGCCTTGTCGTTGTCATCCGCCTTCAGGGCCCGCCGCGCGACGACCAGCTCCGCCTCCGCGGCCGTCTCCGGCGAGCCCTTGCGCGCGAGCGCCAGCGCCTTGTGCGCCTCCTCGTCCCGCTTCTGCGCGAACAGGCCCTTAGCCCTCAGGAGCGACACCTTCGCCGACTGTTCCTTGCCGAGCTTCTCACCCGCGAGCGCGTCCAGCTCCGCCAGCGCGCGCTGCGAGGCACCACCGGCCAGGAAGCCCTCCGCCCGTCGCGTGCGCTCGGCGAAACCCAGGCGCACCGCGGGGCGACGCTCGGAGAGCGCCTTCAACGCGTCATCGGCATACGGGTGTGTGGGAAAGCGCAGCGCGACCTCCAGCAGGTCCGCCTGCTGGCCCGCGCGGTTGCCCGACTCGCCCCGCGCCTGCGCCCGCTGGAACAGTAGCTCCGGCGTGGGCGTGGCCTTCACCGCCGACTCGAGCACCCCTGCCGCCTGCTTCGCCTTGCCCGCCTTGAGCAGGGATTCCCCCAGCCGGGCCCGAGCGCGGGTCACCAGGTCCAGCGGCGCCCCCGGGAACTCCAGCACGCGCGCGAAGTCGAGCGCGGCGCCCGGTGCGTCCCCGGCGTAGAAGCGGGCCTGGCCCAGGTAGAAGGCGCGGTAGGGCTCCAGCAGGGCGGGGGCGGGGTTGGCCGCCAGCATGTCCCGGGCCTCGGCCGCGCGTCCCTCGGAGAGGGCCAGCGTGCCCGCCAGGAGCCCCAGCCGTCCCGCGTCCGCGCAGCGCTTCGCCGCGCACTCGGTCCACTCCCGCTCGGCCAGGGAGGTCGCGTCCGCCTGGTGAAGCCGTACGGCCTCCAGGGTTGTCGGGGATTGTCCGAGGGAAACCCCCAGTGCACACCCCGCGACCATCCCCATCCAGCTCATGTGGTTCTTCCTTTCACGACGCGGCTTTGCGACCCACCAACGAGATGCATCCGTCAGGCATTCCCCTCTCACACGAGGGGGGTGGTTTGACAGCCGGCCCGACAAGTCCTAAATCCGCGCGCCATCGGGCCGGTCCGAACTGTTCTTCATCCGCAGCATTCGCTGAAAGCGTTCAGGCGATTACGTGCTCTTGGGTCCGCCGAGTGGACCCATTGCGTCACCCGGGGTGCATCACTACGTTGCGCGGCCGTTGCGCGCTACCCCGGTCCGTCGAAGCCTGGCGGGACCTGTCGTCCGGTAACACTGCTCGTTCACAGCGCTCGGGGGGGAAACAGCACAGAGGGAGGGCTCCATGAAGCCGTGTCCAGCCGATCTGCCGCAAACCATCAATCCCGAGGCCGGGCCGAAGCGTGCCGGCGTCGAGACGCATCGCAATCTGAATTGCCATCAGTACGACAACTGCCTGGATGAGGCGGTGCGTCGTGGGTGGCAGTCCTTCACATGCATGAAGTGCCCGATGTACCAGCACGTCGCGCCCCCGCAGATGGGGCTCGAGGCGTACGCCACCCAGCGTCGCCCCGTCTGATGCCGCGCCGGAGTCGCTTCACCGTGTGAGGGGATGCCCCGTTATGGAGAGGGGCGCCCCACACGGAGGTTCCGCCCGTCGTCACTGCACGGCGGCGTAGATGACGGCGACCCAGTATTGCTTCGCGCCGAAGCGCTTCGAATCCCCGCGCACCACCCCGACGCCCACCCGGTTGTTGGTGGCCTCGGCGACGCTGCGGGACTCGGGGAGCGAGGCCGGGTCCGACACCACGAAGAAGTCCACCGACGCCGTGCCCGCGTCGGGCAGCACCTGGAACACACGCTCGTGCAGCGGGGCCTCGCCCGGCTGCGCCGCGGGTTGGTCCATCTCCAGCGCGTGCCGGGCGTGCGCCTGCGCGAGCGACTCCAGCACCTCGCTGCGCGCCATGGGCGGCAGCTTCTTCGCCGTGCGGTGGCGGGCCAGCGCGTCGTAGGCATCCTGCCTGGGATTCTCCGGGTCCGCGGACGCGGGAGACGCGGCGGTGAAGACCTCGGTGACGATGGCCTCGTTGCGTCCGCCGACCTTCTGGAAGGTGACGCCCACGCCCATGAACCGGAAGCCCGGGTCCAGCAGGTTGCGGCGGTGGCCGGGGCTGTGCTCGATGCCGAAGTGCGCCGCGAGCGGCCCGGCCGCCTGGCCCAGGTTCTCACCCGCCCGTACGTAGCGCGTCCCCGGCGGAAGTCGACGGGTGAGGGTGCTGCCATCCGGGGCCACGTGCGCGAAGAAGCCCTCGGTGGACATGCGCTGGCTGTACGCCTGGGCCACGCGCTCGAGCAGCGGGTCCGGCGTCAGCTCCACCAGGCCATGCGCGCGGCGCAGGGCGTTGATGCGCTCATGGAGCGCCACGCGCGCGGCCTCCACGGTGGTGGGCTCCACGTTGCTCTCGCGCAGCCCGCGCCGGCGCACCTCGCCAATCTGCGTGAGGAACAGCGAGGTGACCTCCGGCCCCGCTTCGCCTCGCGCCACCACCTCCACCGTGTAGGTGCCGGGGGTGAGGAAGTCCAGGCGCGAGCAGAAGTCGGAGCCCTGGGTGCCTCGCCGCGTGAGCGGGACGGTGATGACCTCACCATCGGGACGGGTGACGTAGATCTCCGGCTGGCTCAGCGAGGGGCCCAGCCGTCCGCAGAGCGTCTGGACCGCGCGCTCACCGGGCATGACGCGCGGGAAGGGGCGCAGCTCCGCCTTGCGGTCCGACAGCAGCGTCACCAGCGCGGCGCGCTTGTCGACGAACGCGACGCCCACGCCGAAGTGGGTGGCCCGCTCCGTGTTCAGGTCCGGCCGGGCGCGCAGGGACTCGAGCGCGTGCTGGTGGGCCCAGGCGCGGATGACGAGCGCCCGGGGCGCGGGGTCCGCGGCGCCCGCGTCGCTGATGGCCTCGGTGAGCGTGAAGAGGTCCGGCGCGCCGGTGAAGGCCCCGCTGAGCGCCTCTCGCGCCAGCCGTCGGGCCGCTTCGACGAGCGAGGCGTCCTCGGCGGGGGCGCGGCGGCCCACGCGCTCGAACTCGCGCACCACGTGCTGCGCGGCTTGCTGCTCCATGGCCTCGGTGGGTGTCAGCGGCACCTTCGGCTTGGGCGGGGGCGCGGGGGCCTGCTGTTGTGCAGGCGGCGCGGCCGGCGCACGCGGCGCGGGCGCGGCGGTGAGCAACAGGGAGAGGGCGAGCGCGGCGATCATCGCCCCTCCCAACGGAAGGCGAGCGCCTTCACCGTGTCCGCGCCCAGCCGCTCGTTCAAGCGGACGCAGAGCGACGCGGCCTCGGGCTCCAGCGTGCGCGCCCACTCGGGGCTCGTCACCGACACGAGCAGGGTGCCACCCTCGAGGGCACGTGGGGTCGCATGGCGGGCAATGTGCGCACCCACCACCGAGGCCCACACCGGCGCCAGGGGATGTCCGCGCCCGGACTCACCGGCGAGGCGACCCAGGACTCGGGGGAGAAGGCTCTCAAGTGACTTCGGCTCGCCGCGGGCCATCGCGCGCGATGATGATTCGTGAGACCCTGAAAGCCAACCTTCCATTGCGTGGTGGAAGGGCGAGCGGGCGGCCGGGTCCGACGAAGTCCAGTGGAGGCAGCTCGAGCCTCCACGACGTCGCGCGTCGGTCGTCGTCCCTGTAAGGTCGAGGGTGTTCCGCCCCCCGGGAGCCGCATCGCATGAGTCGCTCGCTTCGTCCCTACCTGCTGTCGGCCCTCGTGTGGGTGCTGGGGATGCTGGCGGGCTGTGGTGACGCGTTCGACTCGACCCCTGGCATCCCCGCGGAGCCCAAGCCCAAGCCGACGGCGTGCGCGGTGGACCAGGACTGCCCGGACCCCGCGCTCTTCTTCTGCAACACCGCGCAGTCCCGCTGTGAGCCCGCGTGTCGCACGCGCGCGGACTGTGGCTCGGCCCGGCGTCAGGAGTACGCGCTGCCCATGTGCGACGCCCCGATGGGGTGCGAGTGCGACATGAACCGGTGCGTGGCGGCGCTGTGCGCGGCGGACGCGGACTGCGAGGTGGACGAGGTCTGTCGCGATGGCGCCTGCGTGGCACCGCCAGCGCCCGTGCTCGCGGCCTCGTGTCAGGTGACGCCGGACGTCGTCATCGGGCGGCCAGGCACCTCCGTCGTCTTCAACGTGTGGGTGCGTGACGCCGCGGGCAGGCCCGTGGTCCCTCTTGAGGGAATCGCGTGGGAGGCGCGCGCGCCGAGGGTGAAGGGGGGCGGCTCCGGGCCCCGGGTCGCGCTCGTGCTGGGTGAACCCGGGGTGGATCGCGAGGCCGTCACCGTCCGCGTCGGCTCGGCGGTCTGCTCCGCGAATGTCACCGTGCTGAGCCCCGAGGTCCCCGACGGCGGGCTCCGCGTGCTGGTGGTGGATGAGCTGACGGGACGCTCCCTGCCGCTCACCACCATCGCCATCTCCAACGAGAAGGGCGAGGTGCTCGATACGGCGCTGACGGGGCTGGACGGCACCGCCTGGGTGCCCGCGTCGGGGACGGTGGGCGTGACGGCCTTCCACCCGGACTTCGGCTACCTCACCCTGGCCCGCCATGAGGTCGAGCAGGGGCGCGACCTGCGACTCGCGCTGCGGCGCAACCCGCTGGACCTCTCGGGTGGACTCCAGGTCGACTTCGTCGAGCCGCGCGTCGTCACGCCGCCTCCGTTGACGACGCGGGCGCGGCTGCGGCTGGGATTGACGGGCCTGTCGGTGCCGGGACTCTTCTCCGAGGTCTCGACGGAGACGTTGCTGGGGTTCGAGCGCGAGGTGGAGGTGGACGTGGGCGGCACGCGCCGGCTGTCGCTGCCGTCGGGCACGGCGTTGTGGGTGGAAGGAGAGGTCGCGCCGCGGGTGTCCGCGCCGGGCGTGGCGGGGGTGTGTGACGTGTCGCTGTCGGGCGTGTTGGAGCCGGAGCTGTCCATCGCGATGGGCGCGTGCGGCACGCGCTCGGCGTGGGCCGTGACGGGAGGCCTGCCGGTGGCGGAGCTGCCCCTCAACGCGTTCGACCTGGGCATGGATCCACTGCTGATGCTGGGTCGGCTGCTGGTGCTGTCGCCCGACTTCCACTCGTCGGTGGTGCGCGACGCGTCCTTCCGCCTGGTCCCCACGCCGGGCCTCGTCGAGGGGGCGCCCCGACCGGAGGCGGTGACGTATCCGGAGGGGGTGTCGCTCGACTTCGAGGGCGTGCGGCTGGCGTTCCCGTTCGCCGTGCGCGTCCCGGCGCTGCCTCGCTACCGGGGTGCGTATCTGGACCGGGCCTATGTGCTGAGCACCGTGGCCGCGCCGGGTCGGGGGCTCGTGCCGCTGGGCCTGGGCGCCGCCGCCAATGTCGCGCCGGCGGATCCGAACACGGACGCGGACTCGCGTCTGGGACAGCCCGGCGTGATGTTCGTGCGCATGGCCCCCGCGCACCACGGGCTGGAGGGGCAGCCCTACCGCCTGCTCATGGGCGCCTCGTCCCGGGCGGCGCGGGATGATGCCTCGGCCGGCGTGGCGACGAGCCTGGTGGTGGCGGACCTGGCGGGGCCGCTGTTCGACCCGTCGGGGGAGCACCCGGTGCAGACCTGGTCGGGCTTCCTGCCCATCCCCGAGGACGTCCGCTACAACTTCGATGGCGCGGCGGAGGCCCGGGGGCTGGGGCCGCGTGAGCTGCGCGGCGAGGTGGACGGGCCCGCGACGTTGATCCGCGTCGTCTTCACCAACCGCCTCGGGCGCAGGTGGACGGTGCTCGTCTCTCCCGATGACCTGGAGGACGGGGTCCGGGTTCCCCGGGCGCCCATGGGCATCGAGGACCGGACCTTCTTCGGGGACCACCAGGGCTCGCGCTCGCTCTTGCGCACGGAGGTGTTGCAGGTGACGGGGCGGGACTCGCGGGATGAGCTGGGGCCCTCGCGACTGGCCGCGGCCGATGGGCCCGGGCTCGACCATGTGGGGGACCTGACCCAGGCCGCGTCGTCCCTGGACGTGGGACGTCCCGAGGTGGCCTGGCTCTATCCGGAGCTGGAGGGACAGCGGCTCACCCGGGGGAGCGCCGTGCGGGTGCGGGTCACCGGTTTCCGCCTGGGGACCAGCGCGGAGGCGGACGGCCGCGTGCGCATCGTGGTAAGGGGCGGCGCCAAGGGGTGCGAGGAGGTCCTCGTGAGTGACACGGCCTCATCTCCCACCTCGGGCGAGGTGGAGCTCCGGCTGCCGGCGAGCTGCTCCGGCCTGGGGGTGTCACTCATCGCGTCACTGGAGGACCCCGAAGGTCGCCTGCTCCGGCCCGCGGTCTCGGCCCTGCGAGGCGTGGATATTCCCTAGGTCAGGCGCGGATTCCCTACCCGGAGTCGCGTGCTCTGACTCGCTTTCTTGTTTTGCAGGGTGGTAGCGTCCCGAGGGTCGTTTGCTGGAGGAGTGGTGCAGAACGAGACGGTCGTCACGGTCATCTCCAAGATTTCCGACCGGCCGGTCAACCTCGACGCGGCGCTGGTCGTGATCTACGGATTGGACCTGGGTCGGAAGCACGATTTGACGCGCGAGGAGACCCTGATTGGTCGCTCGTCGAAGTCGGACATCCAGATCGACCAGGAGTCGGTGAGTCGCAACCACGCGGCCATCTCCAATACCCGGGAGGGCGTGCGGATCCGCGACGCGGGCTCCACCAACGGCACGTTCATCAACGACGAGCTGGTGGAGGGGGTTCGCGAGCTGCGCAACGGCGACCTGGTGAAGATCGGCCGCACCATCTTCAAGTACATCGCCGGCGGCAACATCGAGGCGGCGTACCACGATGAGATCTACCGGCTGACCACGATGGACGGCCTGACGCAGATCTACAACCGGCGCTATTTCGACGAGCAGCTGGACCGGGAGCTGTCCCGCAGCCGCCGGTACGAGCGCGGGCTGTCGCTGGTGTTGATCGACATCGACCACTTCAAGAAGGTGAACGACAAGTTCGGCCACCTCGCGGGGGACTCGGTGCTCAAGCAGCTGGCGTCCACGGTGCGCACGCGCATCCGCCGTGAGGACGTCTTCGCCCGCTACGGCGGTGAGGAGTTCGCCGTCCTGTTGCCCGAGGTCGCGCTGACGGGGGCGCGTCAGCTCGCGGAGAAGGTGCGCCGGCTGGTGGAGAAGCAGCGCTTCGAGTTCGACCGTCAGGCCATCCCCGTCACCATCTCCCTGGGCGTGGCGGTGCTGGAGCCTCGCCACCGCGAGCCCGGAGACCTGGTGCGCGCGGCGGACGAGAAGCTCTTCGAGGCGAAGACGACGGGCCGCAACCGCGTCGTCGGTTGAGGGCTCCGCGCGGAGGATTCGCGCGAACCGGTGGGGTCCCCCGCTTCAGCCCGCGAAGACGGAGCGCCGCTCGCGCAGCAGGGAGTGCAGCATTCCCTGGATGGCCTCTCGGGTGCGCTCGGTGAGTCGTCCCACCTCGCCCAGGTCGTCCGCGGCCTCGGGGGGCAGCCCGTCCATGGCGATGGGCTCGCCGAAGCGGATGCTCCACTTGGCGGGCAGGGGCAGCGGGCCCGGCATCAGCGGCAGGTAGGGCAGGCCGAGGAAGCTCGCGGGAATGCGGCCGAGCATGGGGGAGGTCTCCTCCGCGCCGACGATGGCCACCGGGACGATGGGCGCGCCCGTGCGCAGCGCGAGCTTCACGAAGCCGCCGCGCCCGAAGCGCTTGAGGCGATAGCGCTCACCAAAGGGCTTGCTGAGCCCCTGGTAGCCCTCGGGGAAGACGACGAGGGGGCGCTGCTCGTCGAGCAGCCGCAGCGCGTTCTCCGGGCACGCGCGCACCGCGCCCAGGCGGTTGAAGAGCGTGCCCAGCATGGGCGCGTGGAAGACCTGGTCCTCCACGAGCCAGCGTGACTCGCGCAGGTCCGGCCGCTCACGACCGAGCGTGAGCGACATCACGAGGCCGTCGTAGGGCAGGGCACCCGAGTGGTTCGCCACCAGGATGACGGCGCCGCCGGGGATGTGGTCCGTCCCCTGCGCGGAGACCCGCCAGTACTGGCCGTAGAGGAACTCGAGCACCGGCTCCAGCCGTTCGACGAGGGACGGGTCCTTGCCGTACTCGTCCAGGTGCGCGCCGCCGCCCGTTCCCAGGCCCGCGCGCACCGCGTCCAGCATGCCGTTCATCGCACCCCACGCGCGTCCCAGTCCCTCGCTGGCCAGCGCCTGTCCGGCGATCTCCCGGGCCAGGGCGAACATGCCGCTGGCGCGCTGGGCGAGGGGACGGGGGGCCCCGGCGTCGTGAGGGGGCTCGGAGGACGCGCCGTGAAAGGCGTCGTCTCGCGAGGGGGGCACCAGGGACAGCGGGCCTCGGCGGCCCGGGGGGAACTCGTCGCGCGTCGTGTCTGGCATTTCCACCTCGGGCGCCTGGAAGGTGCTGTCCACCACGGGCCTGGAGATGGTCCGCTCCCAGCCGTCCTCGACCTCCTCGGGGGTCTCGTCGAGGTCCTCGAGCTCCAGCACGGCGCCGGCCATGGCCAGGTCCTCGCGCAGCTCCAGCGTGGAGACCTCTTCGTCCTCGGCCAGCTCGTCGAGGAAGCCCACCGTGGCGCGCTCCTCGAAGGAGTCGGTGAAGGGCGGCTCGGCGGAGCGGTGGACCATCACCTCGGCGACGGCGAGCTCGGCGGCGCTCTCGGCGACCTGCGCGGCGACGGTGGCGGCGAGCTCGCGCTCGTGCTCCGGCTTGCGTGTGACGGGGCTGTGGTCGAGGACCTCCTCCACGGCGGCCTCCGCCAGTCCGGTGGCCATCTCCGTGGCGAGCAGCCGGTCCGTGGCCTCCTCGCGGCCGGCGCGTCGGTCCATGGCTTCGTCCACGGCGTGCTTCGCGGTGACCTCGGCCACCTCGGCGGCCAGGGCCTCCGCGAGCGCGTGGTCCACGTTGCGCTGCTGGGGTGTCCGCTCCGCGGCGCGGTCCTCGAGCACCGCGGGGGGCCGAGACGGCGGTGCTGCTCGCGGAGTCACCGGCGCCGCGGGCTCGCGCAGCGGCTCCACTTCATTCTCCGTCGCGGCGGGCGGGCTGCTGGCGGACGCGCCGGTACCACGCGAGGAGTGGCTGGCGGCGACCGGAGACTGAGCACGGGCCGCGTGAGATGGGTCGAGCGGAGGCGTCGATGTTCCGCGGGAGTCGCCCGCCGCGGTGGAGGCTTCTCCACGGGGCCTGCTCGCACCCGGGGTGGCGCCCGCGTGGAGCGCGCTCTCGCCCGTATCGGAGCCGCCCTTGTTGGTTTCAGAGGGCGTGCCACGCGCTGGGGTGGTGAGAGGCCGCTTCAGGCCATCCCTCTCTTCGGCGGAGCCTCCTGAACGCGAGCCCTGCGCGGCGGTGGACGGCGGCTTCACCCCAGCCGGGGCGCCGCGTGCGGCCTTGTTGTTTCGCGACGTCGAGGCAGGCCTCGTGTTGGCGGGGCGCTTCTCTCCATTCGACTCACCTTTCGCGCCCTTGTTGTTCCGAGCGGTCGAGTCATGTCGGTGGTCGGCGTCGCGCGCGGAAGAAGGCGCGGACCTCTTCGCCTCCTTCGGCTGGGAGCGCCCGTTCTGCTCCGAGCCCCGGGCCTCGGGGCCCCGGGACTTCGTCTTCCTGGAGGCGGGCTTTCCACGAGCGGGCTGCTTCTTCGCATTGGCCCCGTTCTTCGAGTGGGCCTTCTGCGTCGCCGTGCCCTCGCGCTCGGAGGGCGAGCGGTCCCGCGGAGGGGTGCCGGGTTTCGTGCGCTCGCCCTCGCGGGAGGCGGCTCCGCGCTGGAAAGGATCGTTCCCGAGGACACCCTTGGCCATCTCTAGCTCCTCTTGAGCGCCGCCGCGGCGTCCCTGACGTGGTGGAAGGGGATGAAGCCGAGGGCAGTCTCCGCGCGCTCGCCGTCGGCCACCCACGAGTAATGGATGTAGTCGAGAAGGGCTACGGGCAACGTGTCCGCGCCAACCACATCCAGCGCGTGGAGTGCGCCACGGAACAATGGGCCGGGAAGGGGGAGCGGCCGGGCACCCGCCTGGCGGATGAGGCCGGACAGCGGGAGTACGCCTTGGCCAACGATGTTGAACTCCCCGGACGCCTCCGCCCGCAGCGCCAGGTGCAGCGCCCGTCCCGCGTCCTCCTCGTGCAGCCCCTGCCACAGCGGGTCGAACCCCAGCAGGGTGGGAACCACGGAGGTGCGCGTCAGCAGCCGCGTGACGGGGCTCTCGAACGCGGCCCCCAGCACCGGCGCGAAGCGCAGCACGAGCACCTTCATCCCGGGGTGCCGCTCACGGAACGCGCGGACCTGTCCCTCCACCTCCACCTTGTCGGTGACGAAGCGGCTGTGCGGACAGCCCTGCAGCGGCGAGTCCTCGCGCAGGAGCGCCGGGTTGTTCCCCCGCGCTCCATAGACGGCCGTCATCGACGGCACCACCAGCCGGGGAATGCGCGCGCGCCCCGCCGCGGTCAGCACGTTCATCGTGCCGATGACCTCCAGCTCGTGCGCCAGCGAGCCGTTGCGGATGGGGCCGAACAGGAACGCCAGGTGGTAGAGCGCGTCCACGGGGCGCTCGGCCAGCGCGTCGGTGAGCTCGCTCTCGGCGTCGTGCCGCGTGAGGTCCACCCGGTGGAACTCCACCTTGGCGCCCTCGGGACGGTTCACGTCCAACACGACGATGCTCTCCACCTCCGGATCGCGCTCGAGCCGGGGCAGCAACAGCTTCCCGTACTCGCCGCTGGCTCCCGTCACCGCGACACGCAGCCGTCCCTTGCCTGGTCGTGACTCGTCCATACGCGAGGTCTCCTGTTAGCCCAGCCGCTCTCGAATGTCAGCCTGCACGGCTCTGTCTTGCTGGACAACGTCGTCCGGGTGGCGGAGGGTGGACGATTGCCATGGCACGCATCGCCCGTCTCAGTGACGTCCTCATCAACAAGATCGCCGCCGGCGAGGTGGTGGAGCGGCCCGCGTCCGTCGTGAAGGAGCTGGTGGAGAACTCGCTCGATGCCGGGGCGAGCACCGTGCGCGTGGACCTGTCGGGTGGGGGCGTGGACCGCATCATCGTGTCCGACGATGGACACGGCATGGGCCGCCAGGACGCCACGCTCTGTCTGGACCGCCACGCCACCAGCAAGCTGCGCGAGCTGGACGACCTGTTCCACATCGACTCCATGGGGTTTCGCGGTGAGGCGGTGCCCGCCATCGCCTCCGTGTCCCGCTTCAGCCTGCACACCGCGGAGGTCGGCGCGGACGTGGGCACGCGGGTGACGCTGGAGGGTGGGGTGGACGTGGTGGTGGAGGACGCCCCGCCGCGCACCGGCACGATCATCACCGTGGAGGACCTGTTCTTCAACGTGCCCGCGCGCCGCAAGTTCCTGCGCCGGGGCGACACCGAGCTCAAGCACGCCGAGGAGGCCGTCGTCCGGCTGGCCCTGGCCAACCCGGACGTGGGCTTCTTCGCCACCCACGAGGGCAACGAGCTGTTCTCCAGCGCGGCCTGTCCGGAGGACCCGCGCGAGCGCATCGCGGCGGCCCTGGGGCCCGCCTGTCACCCGCACCTTTTCCCCGTCGAGGAGCGGCGGCTGGGCGTCAGCGTCACCGGCTACGCGGCCTCGCCCGAGTTCACCTTCCCCAACGCGCGCGGCCTCTACACCTTCGTCAACCGCCGCTTCGTGAGGGACCGCGGCCTCATCGGCACCATCCAGCGCGCGTACCAGGACTTCCTCGCCGCCGGACGCCAGCCGGTGGTGGTGCTGAACATCGACGTGGACCCCGTCGCCGTGGACGTCAACGTCCACCCGCAGAAGCTGGAGGTCCGCTTCTCCGATGCCCGCGGCGTGTATGAGGCCATCAGCGCCGCGCTCAACCGCATGCTGCGCGCGGCCCCCTGGCTGGGCACTGGCGCCGACGCCCAGGCCGCCATGGGCAACACGCCGCGAGACGCCGCGCACTACGCGCACGCCGTGGAGCGCTTCCTCACCCGCGCGCAGGAGGCGTCGTGGGGCGGCCCGCTGCCCACCACGCTGGACGCCGCCTCGCCCGGTCCAGGCCCCTCGCCCCTGTCCGGCGCGCCCAGCCCCATGGCCGGGATTCCCGCGCCGCTGCCCTTCGCCCACACCGGCATGCGCCCGCCCGCGTTCGGCGAGGCCCAGCCCCAGCTCAACGAGGCCCCGCCGCCGGGCTACTTCGCCGCGCTCAGGCCCATGGGCATGCTGGGCGGCCGCTTCCACATCTGCGAGGGACCGGGCGGCACGCTGGTGGTCCTGGACCCGCACGCGGCGCTGGAGCGGGCCCGGTTGACGACGTACCTGCGCGCGCTCGAGGACGAGAAGGGCCCTCCGGCGCCGTCGCTGTTCGGCACCACGCTGGAGTTCCCCGTCGCGGTGGCCAAGGCGCTCGTCGAGGGCCGCGAGGCGCTCGGCCGGCTGGGCGTCGACGTGGAGCCCTTCGGTGGCACCACCGTGGCGCTCAAGACGGTGCCGCCGGGGCTCGAGGGCGCCGATGCGCGCTCGCTGCTGGAGGCCCTGGCGCGCGCGCTGCCGCCTCGCGGCGCCACGCTGGACGCCGTCACGCTGGCGGAGGCGGTGCGGGTGCTGGCCTGTCACGCCGCGCGCAAGGCGAACACCGTGCCGCTCACGGACGCGCAGCTGCGCGCGCTGCTGGGCGAGCTGGACCGGGCCGACTTCCATCCCCCGTGCAGCCACGGCACGGTGGTGGTGCTGGAGATGCCGCTGTTGGAGCTGGAGCGCCGCGCCCGTTGACCTGGCTGGAAAGTTGACCCGTGGGAGGTCACTGCTACGGTGGGCCACACGCCTGTAGCACCGGGCGTTCTCCGGCACGGACGTCCAGGACGAGCACCCCTCACGGCAACGCACACGGGAGTGGCCACATGCGCGGTGTCATCACCCTGCGAGACGTGGTGTCCAACCTGGGCGTGGTGCTCCGCGAGTTCGGGGCCTTGTGTGTCGTCCGCTGCGTGGTCGCGTCGCTGTGTCGTCAGCGGACGACCTTCCTGGAAATCGCCGTGCGCTGCTCCAAGCGCACCTGACCTTCGCCTCCGAGTCCGATGCTCCGTCGCCTCCTGCCGCCCCTCGTCCTGCTCCTCGCCACTCCCGCCGTCGCCCAGGACGAGGAGGAGCCCATTCCCACGTCACTGGAGGGGGTGGGGCGCATCACCGTGCAGGGGGGCTGGCGCGTAACCTCCAACGAGACGCTCTACAAGAGCTGGTACGGGGCCGAGGCGAACACGGGCCTGTCGCGGGCGCGCGAGACGGGCGGCGGTCCGCTCGGCGTGGCGACCTTCGCCTACTCCATCTCCGACCTGGTGGAGGTGGGCATCGACCTCTTCTTCACCGGCTCCAAGCTGTACCTCAACAGTCCCGGCCTGGAGGGCGCCGCGCCCGTCGAGCGCAGCCTGGAGACGATGGGCTACGGCGCGCTGGTGGGCGTGCGCTTCCAGACGGTGCTCCCGGAGGTCGGCCCGTATGGCCTGGTGCCCTTCGCGGGGCTCGCCACGGGGCCGGCCATCGCCAGCTCCAAGCTGTCCGGAGAGAAGCTGGAGGACAAGACCACCCAGGCCTGGGCGGGCTCGCTGGGGGCCACCTGGCGGCTGTCCCCCCGCTGGGGTCTTTCCGCCGAGTACCGGTTCATGTTCCTTCGTGGGCCCGTGGGCCCGGCGCTGAACGACCAGGACAAGCGCATCGCCTCGTTCAGCCTCGGAGGCAGCTGGATGTCCCTGGGCGTGACGTACACTTTTCCGCCCGAGCCATCCCGCTCGTTGACGGGCGGCCTGTAGCCCGAGCAGGCATGCGCCGAGCAGGTTGAACGCTTCCGGAAATGCGGTGGAGCGATTGCGGTGTTCCGCTGCGGAAATTGTCGCCGTATGACCGGGAGAACTCCTTACGATGCGTGAGTCGGCCGAGATCGTTACCGGGCCCAGGAAGATGTCCATGCCAGAGCAGGCGAAGACCGAGATTGATAAGGAACTGGCGGACCTCCGCCGCGAAGTCGTCGAGGCCCGCAACCTCGTCATCAAGAGTGACAACCTGCTGAAGAACCTCCACGCGGAGGTCAAGGCGGTAGGCAAGCGTCACGAGGACTTCCAGAAGCGTCAGTGGGTTTCTTCCGCGGCGGCGTATGTGCTGTTCGCCGTCATCGCGGTGGGCGCGGCGGTGATGATCACCAGCGCCCGCTCCTCCAGTGCCACGAACGAGCGCGAGCGGCTGGAGAAGATGGTGGCGGACCTGACGGGCCAGCTGGAGAAGCAGCGCGCGGACACGTCCGCGCACCAGACGGCCCAGCGGGGCGCCGCGGAGGTCTACAAGATGATGACCTCGCTGCCCGGCGACGAGCGGCTCAAGGGCATCGACGCGCTGATGAAGCTGGACACCTCCCGGCTCAGCTCGCTGGAGCGTCAGGCGCTGAACGACCGGGCCTCGTCCCTGCGTCGTGAGACGGGCGACGTCGCCTTCGAGCGCGGGAAGATCGCCTTCCGCAAGAACGAGATGGACCAGGTCGTCGCGGAGATGGAGCGCTTCCTGGCCATGAACCCCCCGAACGAGCAGGCGCTGGACGCGTCCTTCTTCCTGGGCACGGCCTACAACCAGCTGCGCAAGCACGACAAGGCCGTGCCGCTGCTGGCGCGCTTCGTCGAGGGCGACCGCACCTCCAAGACGCGCGACTACGCCATGCTGCTGCTGGCCCAGTCGTACCAAGAGGTCGGGCAGATGGAGAAGGCGCTGGAGACGGCGCGTGACGCCGCGGGCAGCTACCTCAACAGCCAGTACCAGCAGCAGTTCCGCAGCCGCATCGCCATGGTGAAGCGCGCCATGAGCGGCAACACGGAGGCCGCGGGGCCCGCCCCGGCGGCCCCCGCCGCGGCGCCCGCCCAGCAGGTGGCGAGCCCCGCCGG
>NZ_SRLW01000219.1:0-17206 GCF_006518215.1 Myxococcus sp. AB025B | reverse complement strand
CGCGAGCGCCCCCAACCGGGTGCGACCAGGACAAAATAGGCATGTCCCCGTCGCTGCAAACCCCCGCCACGAGGCCACCCACACACCCCCCGCCAGGAAGCCGGGTTTTTGACACCTCTGAACACCCCGTGCGATAAAGCCCCCTTGTCCTGTGTCGGGACCGCACAAGGAGTGGCAGGCGATGTTCACGGGCGTGAAGGTCTTCTCCGCCACCAAGGCGAAGGAGCGCGAGGAGCTGGGTGAGAACGTCACCCGTTGGATGAAGAGCAACTCCGATCTGGAGATCGTGGATCGCGTGGTGTGCCAGTCGTCCGATAACGAATTCCACTGCTACACCCTCGTGCTCTTCTACCGGCACGGGAAGCAGCAGCAGCCGTCGCAGCCGTAGTCTCAGGCAGTCCCCGCGGCCCTCTCGGGTCCGCGGTCCGGAAGGGGGCGGCCCCCCTCCTCCCTCATCCCGAGCGGCCTATTCGGCGCGAGGCACGTACACGGCGACGCTGCGCGCGGGGACGACCATCTGGGTCTCCGTGCCGGCGAGCTGGAGCGTCCTTCCGCTGAAGACGTCCACGTACGTCGCGGCGCTGGCCGCCAGGCTCCCCAGGGGCTCCACCACCAGTGGGCGCTCCACGTCGCTCCGGTTGATGGCCACCACCGCGCCCTGCCCGTCCGGCAGCGAGCGCTGGTACACGTACAGGTCCTTCTCCACGCGCAGGGTGTGCCGCGAGCCCGTCTGCAGCGCCGGTGACGCCCGTCGCGCCTGGCCCAGCTTGCGCACGTGCTCGAGCAGGTCCGCCTCCAGCTCGGTGAGCGTGGAGTCGAAGCGCATCAGCCGGCGGTTGTCCGGGTCTCCCGCGCCGGGCAGGCCCACCTCGTCGCCGTAGTAGATGAGCGGCACACCGGGCTGGGTGAGCACGAAGGTGAAGCCATACTTCGCCTTCTCGAACGCGGCCGCGTCCGTCACCGTGGCCGCCGGGCGCGCGCTGCTCCAGGGGTCTCCGCCCTCCCCGTCCAGCTGCTTCGCGGCCTGGGACATGAAGCGGGCCACGTCGTGGTTGCCCAGGAAGGGCGAGTTGAGCGTGCCGGGCGCGTAGTAGACCTCGTTCTCACGCACGGCCTGGTCCACGCGCTCCAGGCTCTGGCCGTCCGCGAAGGCCTCGCGCACCGGCCAGTACAGCGGGAAGTCGAACTGGCCATCCAGCTCGCGGGGGCTGATGTAACGGGCAATCTGGGAGCGGCCATCCGCGCCCACGAAGGTCTCACCCACCAGGTAGAACTCGGTGCCCGTCATCGCGGTGAGGTCGCGCAGTCGCCCGCGCAGGGTGCGGCCCGCCACCTGGTCCATGTGCTTCACCGCGTCCATGCGGAAGCCGTCGAAGTCCGCCTCCTCCAGCCACCACAGCGTGTCCGCGATGAACTGGTCCACCATGTTCGACGAGCGCCAGTTGAAGTCGGGCAGGTAGTCGGTGAACTTGCACGTCAGCCGCTTCTCCTCCCAATCGCAGTCCTGGCTGCCGCACACGCAGCTGGCGGAGGTGTTGAACCAGTCGTCCTCGCGGTGGTTGACCCAGTACGGGTGCTCCTGGTGGACGTGGTTGAGCACCAGGTCGGCGATGACGCGGATGCCCTTCTTGTGGGCCGCGGCGGTGAGCGCGCGCAGCTCCTCGAGCGAGCCGAAGCGGTGCTGCGTGGTGCGCGGCTGGGTGGGCCAGTAGCCGTGGTAGCCCGAGTAGTACTTGCCGCCCGTGCCGATGAAGCGGCCCTCGGGGTTCTGGTCCACGGGCGAGATCCACAGCACCTTGACGCCCAGCGAGTCGAAGTAGCCGTCCTCCAGCTTGCGGGTGATGCCGGCGAAGTCGCCGCCCTGGTAGTTGGCGATGGGGTCCACGTCCGCCACCGGCCCGTCATTGTCCGGGCGGGCGTTGAGGAAGCGGTCCGTGAAGGCGAAGTACATCAGCCCGGACTCCCACCGGAACTTCTGGGGCTCCACCCAGAACGGCAGGTAGAGCGGCTCGGCCGAGCGGCCCGCCTTGTCCGTGGCCACCACCTTCACGTGGTGCTTGCCCTGCCCCAGCGCCTCCTCGTGCAGGGTGATGCGGCCCGTCTTCGCGTCGAACGCGTCGGGGCGCGGCTGGCCATCCAGCGTCACCACCACCTTGCCCGTGTCGGGGCCGGCCTCATCGGTGCCGTCGACGTACGCGACCTCCACGTCCAGCACGCCCTCGGGCGTCGCGGTGAAGCGGCGCAGCTCCAGCATGGGCTGCCGGCAGTCGGGCACCGTCAGGCGCGAGTACTCCTCCGCGCGCACCCAGCGGGAGTACGGGTTCTGCGGGTCCATCACCTGCTGCTGGCCGATGACGAAGCGGTAGCCGTAGTCGCGCGGCTCCAGCCCCTCCAGGCGCGCGGTGTAGACCCCGTCACCCCGGTCCGCCATGCGCAGCGCGGAGGAGGAGAAGCCATTCCATTCCCCCGCGACGGACACCGCGCCCACGAGCGACTGCTGCGGCGCGTACGTCAGCACCACCTCGCAGGTCCGGACGGGGATGGAGTCTTCGGAGTCACCACAAGCCGCGGAGAGGAGCAACACCGGAAGCGCGAGCGAACGGACCATGCGGGAGTGCGTCATGCGAGCGCCTTTCTACGGGAGGCCCGCTCGGTTTTCCAAGCCCCCACCCGGCGCCTTTTTGACTCGCCGCATCACGCCCCGGGATTGACCGGCACCGGACACCCGGCCGTCTCGGGCCTTCCTATTGCTGGGAGGCGCCCGTCACGCCCTCGTACTCCTGCAGCGCGCGCAGCACCTTGCTCGCCTGGGGGTGGCTGCTGGGCGCCAGGTCCAGGAAGAGGCGGTAGTGCTTCGCCCCCTCCTCCTTGCGCCCGAGCCGGGCCTCCACCGAGCCCAGCAGCAGGTGGCACTCGTAGTTCCCAGACTCCACGGAGATGCACTCGCGGGCCTTCGCCCTGGCCGGCTCGTACTGCTTCGACCTGAGCAGCTCCCGCACCTCGGTCAGCAGCTTCTGGCCCGGGGTCTCGGGCTCGGGCGTCTCGTCGATGACCAGCGAAGCCGCCGGCCGGGGCCCGGAGGGTGCTTTCGCGGTCCCCTGGCGCTGGGGCGGCGGAGGGGGCTCCGTCGCGCGGGCCGAGTCGGCGAAGTCCTGGTCCAGCGCGCCCTTGGCGGACGTGATTCGGACCTCCACCTGGCCCTGGTTGTCCGAGGGGTCATCGTCCACGAAGCCGCAGTGGAGCCCGTGGACGCCGGTGAGCGGGACGTCCGCGCCCTGGGACAGGAGGAAGCGCCGGGCGCGGGCCGGAGGCGTCCCGGGGCCGTCGCGCTCCAGGGAGACCTGCTGGACACAGGCCACCGTCACCACCGGCCCCTGCTCCGGGCCGCGGGTGAAGGCGCCCGTGCCCACCGACGACAGCGACAGCGTGTAGCTGTCCGTCGGGTCCATCCCGTCGAGCAGGAAGCTGCGGCCCACGTCGGTGACCATCCACTCCGGGTGGATGAGCAGCTTGCGCTCCTGATGGGTGCGGGTGTTCACCACGGAGACGATGCGCTCGGGAAGGTCGTCCTGGGGCGTGGGCCCGCCCACCGTGAAGACCATCACCGACGCGGCGCCCGCCGGCGGCGTGTCGCGACCGACCATGCCCACCGCCGCGTCCGCCGCGACGTTCTTGCCCGTCAGCAGGTAGAAGAGGCTCGGCAGGGGCTTGGCCCGGTCCGCCGCGGACAGCGACGTCGACTCCGTGACGCGGTAGGTGTGCGCCGGGTCCATCGCGCCCAGCGCCGCGCGCCCGGAGGACACCGCGAACAGGTGCCGGGCCGCGTCCAGCCGGAACGAGGCGACGGGCATCCGGGCGGAGTCCACGCCCTCCTTCCTGAGCGTCACCACCGCCTGCTGCGCCGGCTTCACGGCGGGCGGCCCCGGCGCCACGCGCGGCGCGTCCGCGTCCTTGAGCTGCGGGCCGGGCAGCGGGGGCCTCGCCGGCCCCGCGTTCGCGGGCTTGTCCGGCGGCATCCAGTCCGCCTTGAGCCGGTCGAAGGATGACCACAGGAGCGCCAGCAGGATGAGCAGCCCCGTGCCCACCACGACGTGGTGCGTGGAGATGCGGAAGCCGTTCTCGAAGAAGCCGCCCCGGTCCGGCGAGTTGCCGTCCGTGTCGTCCTCGTCCTCCGCCAGGCTCTGACCGCCGTCGGGCAGCTCGCTCGGGTGGCTCTCCTGCGTCGCGGGCTCGGTGCGCAGCTCCGGGGCTGAAAGCTCCGTGGGCCGGGGCAGCAGGTGGGTGGTGGCGCGCCAGACGGACAGCTCCTCCACGAACGAGGCGGGGACCTTGGTGTCCTTGCCCAGCTCCGTCATGTCGGGACGGAACAGCTCGCGCAGCAGGTAGGCGGCGGACATCGCGGAGAAGCGCGGCGCGGCCTTGAAGAGGAACCCCGCGAGCGCGTCGCCGAAGGCATGCGCGGACTCGAAGCGGTCCTCCTTCCGCACCGCGAGCGCCTTGTGGAGGATGGCGTCCAGGCGCACCGGCACGTCCGGCCGCACGTCCCGCGCGCGAGGCATCGGCTGGCGCGTGTGCAGCTTGTGCAGCACCGCGTACTCGGGCCCCTCCAGGGGCAGCCGGCCGCACACCATCTCGAACAACACCACCGCCGTGGCCCACACGTCCGTGCGCGCGTCCACCTCCTCGCCCCGGGCCTGCTCGGGGGAGAAGAACAGGTACTTGCCCTTCACCACGCCGGGCGCGGTGTCGAAGCTGCGCAGCGAGCGCGCCTTGGCGATGCCGAAGTCGACGATCTTGACCTGGCCCTCGTAGCTGATGAGCACGTTGTCCGGGGAGATGTCCCGGTGGACGATGTGCAAGAGCTCGCCCTTGTCGTCCGTGCGCGTGTGCGCGTAGTGCAGCCCCCGGCACATCTCCAGGGCGATGTACGTGGCGATGGGCACCGGAAGGCTGGCGAACTGCGAGCGCAGCGCGCGCTTCATCACCTTGTTGAGCGGCTGCCCGTCCACGAACTCCATGGCCAGGAAGTACTCGCCATCCACCTGCCCGAAGTCGAAGACCTGGGCGATGGCGCCGTGCGACAGCGAGGCGGAGATGCGCGCCTCGCTGATGAACATGGAGACGAACGCCTCGTCGTTGGCGTACTCCGGCAACACCTTCTTGATGAGGACGGGCTTGGTGACCCCCGCGGCCCCCAACAGCTGGGCCCTCCAGGTCTCCGCCATCCCCCCGCGGCCGATTCGCGACTGGAGCTCGTACCGGCCAAACTGTTCGTGCTGCGCATTCGCCATTGCGGCGTAGGGTATCCCGGGGCATCCCGTTCAAAAAGGGTCGTCAGGGAATACCCGCGACCTCTCATCTCCCGAGGGGCGGGGGCGTTTTCCCTGAATTTGTCTGGCCATACGTCTGGAGGATGCCATTCACCGAGCGCGCCTCGGGGTGGTGGGGGTGGCGCTTGACGAAGGTCCGATAGCGCTCGAGGGCGCCCTCGGTCCTGCCGAGCAGGAGCTGCATGGCGCCGGAGAGGACGAGGCAGTTGGGCTGCTCGGGAGCCATGCGCAGACAGTCCTCGGCGAGCAGGAAGGCGTCGTGGTGCTGGCCGGAGCGCGCCAGCCGTTGCGCCTGGAGGGCCAGTCGCTCGGCCTCCTCGTGATTCGGGGTGGAGGGCCGGCGCGCCTTCTCCCATGGGGTGACGTGGACCTCGGCCTCGCCCTCGTTGTCGAAGCTGGCGTCGTCGATGAAGGCGCAGCGCAGGCCCTGGATGCCTCGGACGCGGGCCTCCCGCCACTCGGAGATGAGGACCTGCAGGGGCTGCTCGGCATAGGCACCCGGCTCGCGGGGGCCCGGGGCGGACTCCTGGGGAGACCATTCGAGGCAGGCCACCTGGGCGGCCGGGCCGTGCGCGCGGCCTCGGAGGAACACGCCCTCCCCTCGGGGCACGAGTGAGAGGGCATAGGTCTGCCGGGCGTCGAGCCCCTTGATGAGGAAGCCCTTGCGAGCGGAGAGGCGCATGGGCTCGGGGTGGAAGGTGAAGCGCTGTTGGTCCTCGGTGTTGACCTTGCGGAGGTAGACGGACTGGGGCGAGAGGTCCTCTCGCGTGGGCTCGCCGAGGGTGAACAGCGAGATGGCGCGGACGCCCTGGAGGGTGATGGGGTGGCGGGACAGGATGCCCTCGCGGACCTCGGGACGGACCGCGTCTCCGGAGAGCAGGAAGAAGACGAGGGGCTCCCTGCGCGGCGTGGGCTCCTGGATGAGCGGGTCGGCCATCCACTTCGCCTGCGTCATCCCCCAGAAGCTGTAGCTGGCCGAGGCATCGAGGCGGGAGAAGGCGACCAGGTCGAGCGGTACGCGCAGGATGTGGCGCTTCGAGTCGAGCACGAAGGCCGTCTCCTTCGGGTACTCGCCCACGGACTCCGGCTCGTCGGTGGGCTCGGTGCTGTCGGCTCCTGGCGAACCATGGGGCGCGACGACCACGGGCGGCCGTGGGTCCGGGGACGCGGCGGTCGGACCACCAGGGGCAGGCTGGGGTCGCGCCCGCGGACGGAGGGGGCTCGCCCCACCGGGTTCCGTCGGAGCGGAGATGGGCTGGGTCGGGGAGATCTCCTCGGGCTCGGACCGCCTCGCTACGAGGAAGGGGATGGCCACCGCGGAGAGGAGCAGCAGGGCGGCGCCCGCGGCGATGAGGGTTCGACGCTGACGCCTCGGGATGGAGACGGAGGCGAGCCGGACCGTGGGCGCGCTCCCGGCGGGAACCGAGTTCAGCACCACGGTGGGCACGTTCGCGTCGCGCGCCGAGGCCTCCTGATTCGACATGGGCGCCATCCCCGCCGGCAGCGTGCGACGCGGAGGCGGCGACGCGGGGAAAGGTGGGGTCGGCACAGCGTCCGAGCGAATGACCTCCGTGGGCGCGCTCGCGGCGCGGGGCGCGGCCGCTGGAGCCCCCAGCGGCGTCGGGCCCAGGGTGTGCGTTCGACGTGGCGGCAACGAGGTAACGGAGTCGGAGTGGAGCAGCTCCGTGGGCGCGCTCGCCGCACGTGTGGAGGCTTCCGGGATGGCCCTGGGAGCCGAATCCAGGGTGTGGGTACGACGTGGCGCCCCCGGCAACGCGGAGGTAGCACCTGGGTGCGGTGACTCCACGGAGGCGCTCGCCGCACGCGCGGATGACTCCGGGACGACCGAGGGAACCGAGCCGAGGGTGCGAGTACGACGTGGCGGCGCAGTGGAGGTCGCCACGGTTCCCGGCGCGGGACCTGAGTGCCCCTCCGCGGGCGAGCTCGCCGCACGAGTCGACGCGTCCTGGGCGACCAGGGGAACCGGACCCGAGGTCTGGGTGCGACGTGGAGGCGGAGGGGCCGCCCCCGAGGTTGTTTGGGCGGATCCGGGGTACCCCTCCGGATGGCTGTTCGCCACGCGCGCCGACGGCACCTCCTGGAGGTCCATGGGCAGCGAGCCCGCGGTCTGCGTGCGACGTGGAGGCGGAGGGGCCGCCGCCGAGGTGGATGGGGCCGATCCTGGGTACCCCTCCGGATAGCCGGCCGCCGCGCGCGCCGACGGCACCTCCTGGGGGTCCATGGGCAGCGAGCCCGCGGTCTGCGTGCGGTGTGGTGACGACGAGGAAGACCCCTGGACCGAGGGGAACCGCACGGTGGGCGTGCTCACGGTCGACGAGGCGTCGTGAACCGCCGAGGGGAGCGACCCTGCCGTCTGCGTATGGCGAGGTGGCGAAACCGAGCTCCCCGACGAGCTCGAAGCGGAGACCGAGAACGCGGGCATCGTGTGCTCCGCCGCGTCATCGCTCGCCACGGAGAACAAGGTCGAGGTCTGCGCGCGACCCGGTGGCGTCGTCGACGAAGGTCCCGATGCGATCAGCGCCGAGAGCGAGAACTCCGGCATCGTGAACTCGGAAGCATCGGGGACCACCGAGGGCAGAGAGCCTTCCGTACGGGTGCGTCGGGGCGGCGGCGACGCTGATGGCCCCGACGGAGTCGAAGCGGAGAGCGAGAACTCCGGCACCGTCGAGTCGGGAGCTTCGGCGACCACCGCGGACAGCGAGCCCTCCGTGCGGGTGCGCCGAGGCGACGGTGACGCTGATGGCCCCGACAGAGTGGAAGCGGAGAACGCGAACGCGGGCACCGTGAGCTCAGGTGTCGCGGGCAACGAGCCCTCGGTGCGGGGACGACGTGCTGGAGACGCCGAGAATGACCGCGCCTCGGAGGTGCTCGCCGAGGACGCAGGCACCTCCCCAGGCGTCTGGGACCGACGCGGTGATGAGGGGCCCGGAGTCGTCGGACTCGAGGCTCCACCGTTCGGGGCCTCCACCGAGGACACCGCGCCGCCAGGCATGGCCCGAGGGCCTGAAGTCACCGCGGACCGAGGCGGCGTGGACCGGGTCGCTGCCCCCGACGTCGAGGCGCGCGGCGGCGTTGCGGGCGAGGCGCCCCCGCCCCTCGAGCGCCCCCCTGACCCGGCATCCCCTCTCACGGCCTTCGCGGGTCCAGGCGTCGTGGGCCGCGTGGACGCCAGCGGAGGACTGGATGGCGCGGGGCGAACCCCGGCACCCACGCCGGGCGTCGTGGGGCGAGCATCCTCGGGCGTCACATCCGGCAGCGGCGCTCGCGGACTGAAGCCGGGCGACTCCTGCTCGCGCCACGTCGACAGCTCCTCGACGAAGGCGGGAGGGACCTGGAGCTCACGGCCGTCCTTCTGCAAGTCCTCCCGGAACAGCTCACGGACCAGGTAGGCCAGGTTCATCGTCGAGAACCGGGGCGCGAACGAATAGAGGAACGCGGCCAGCGTGTCGCCGAAGGCATTGGCGGACTCGAAGCGCCGCGCCACGTCCACCGACAGCGCCTTGAGGATCAGCTCATTCAGCTCGGGCGGCAGCTCCTCGCGCAATTGGATGGGCGGCGGGAAGTCGCCCTGGGCCATGCGGGTGAGGACCACCGGCTCGGGTCCCACCACGGGAGGCTGTCCACAGAGCATCTCGTACAGCACCAGTCCCGTGGCCCAGATGTCCGTGCGAGCATCCACGTCGCGCCCCCGGGCCTGCTCGGGGGAGAAGTACAGGTACTTGCCGCGCACGACGCCGGGCTCCGTGTGGAAGCCGCGCAGCATGCGGGCCTTGGCGATGCCGAAGTCGACGATCTTGACCTGGCCCTCGTAGCTGATGAGGACATTGTCCGGAGAGATGTCGCGGTGGACGATGCCCAGCGGCACGCCCTTCTCGTTCGTGCGCGTGTGCGCGTAGTTCAATCCCCGACACATCTCCAGGGCGACATAGACGGCCAGGGGGATGGGCAGACGCGGCAGGCCCATCCGCGCGCCCCGCTTCAGGACGCGATTGAGCGGCTGTCCATCCACCAGCTCCATGGCCAGGAAGTACTGCCCATCCATCATCCCGAAGTCGAAGACCTGCGCCACGTTGCCGTGGGACAGCGAGGCCGAGATGCGCGCCTCGCTGATGAACATGGAGACGAAGGCATCGTCGTCGGCGAACTCGGGCAGGACCTTCTTGATGAGGACGGGCTTGGTGACTCCGGCGGCGCCGAGCAGCCGCGCGCGCCACGTCTCCGCCATGCCGCCACGGCCGATGAGGAACTGGAGCTCGTAGCGTCCGAACTGCTCATGTGGATCATGCGCCATGAGTGCCCCCCCGGGCCTTGCGCGGAAGATACGACAGGTCACGAACGAACGCTCACCGCGGTGGATCCACCCCTTCCAGACCTGACAACAAGCCCTTCACGACCTCCGTCTGTGCATGCCGGGGATGCAGCTCCAGGAACCGTCTGTAGAGGCGCGCCGCCTCGTCCGGGCGCCCCTCCAGCGTCGACGCGGTCCCGGTCATGAGCAGACATTCCGCGTGCTGGGGGGCCAAGGACAGACACTTCTCCCCGAGCGAGCGCGCGCCCCCGGCGTCACCGGCCTGCAGCCGTTGCCGCATCTGCTGGACCAGCGTCCCCACGTCCGCGCTCCGCGCCTTCTTCGGAGGCGGACGCGCGGAGGGCTCAGGCTCCTCGATGCGCAGCCGCAGCGCGCCCGAGTTGCCGTCCACGCTGTCGTCGATGAATGCACACCGCAGCCCGAGCACGCCTCGAACGCGACGCTCGGAACCGACGGAGAGGAGGAACTGGAGCAGGGCCCTTCCCGCTCGGGCCTGGGGGCGTTGCGTGGCGCCGCACCGGCGTCGGGAACCCACTGCGCGCAGAGGACGGCGCGCGCGGGTCCTGCCTTGGGTCCGTGGAGGAACGCGTCGCGCCCGGTCGGCTCCAGCTTGAGGGAGTACAGGACCGCCGGGTCCAGACCGGTGAGCGTGAGCGCTCGCTTCAGGAGGAGGCGTTCCGCGTCCGGGCGGAAGGTCGTGGTCTGGAACTCTTCGCGGCCACGGCCCGCGAGTCGGATGGTGCGTCCGGGGATGGCGCGAAGCCCCGGCGGTCCCAGCCTGAACAGCGAGGCGAAGCGGGCCCCCGAGAAGCGCGTCGGGGCGAGCGTCACCTGACCGAGACGGACGGCCTCGGGGAGTGTGTCCGCGTCCCCGGACAGCAGATGGAAGACCGGGGTCGGCCCGTCGACGTCGGGGGTGAGGACCTCGGGCTCATCCTGAGCGGGGACCGTCGCGTCGCCGAGCGCATAGGTCCGCGAGGGGTCCAGTGACTCGAAGGTCCGGAACGTGCGCGGAACGATGAGGACATCGCGGTCCGCCTCGAGCATCAGCTCCCTCACGGGATACGCGATGACAGCGGGAGGGCGCAGCTCGCCAGTCACGGGGCGCGTGTCGCCCCCCGCCACCGGAGCGCCGGTGGAGTCCGAGGGGATGGCGCGGGCGATCAGGAGTCCGGTGAGCACCGTGCCGCTCACCCCGAGGGACACGAGTCCGGCCACACGCCCTCTGCGGGAGAGCCGCGGGCGCGACATGAGCCCGAACGCGCCGAGCAGCTGCGTGGGCGGCTCGCCGGACAGGCGCGAGACATCGAGCACCGTGCGGTCCAGGTCCGGACTCCTGGCCAGGGGCATGGTGCCAGGGTGTGGAGCGGCGGGGAGCTCCAGGGTCTCCCGGGGGTGCGGCTTCGAGGGGGGCCTGGAGCGGGCCTCGGAGGTGCGCCAGGACGCGAACTCTTCCTCGAAGGAGCGAGGGACGTTGAGGGTGCGTCCCTCCTTCTGGAGGTCCTCGCGGAAGAGCAGCCGGAGTGCGTGCGCCAGGTCCTGGGACGAGAACGAGCGGTTCTGGGAGTAGTGGAACTCGGCGAGCCCTTCGGCGAAGGCATGCGCGGAGTGGAAGCGCGCGGACAGGTCCACCGAGAGGGCGGACATGATGAGCGCGTCCAGCTCGGCGGGGAGGCTGGGGCGAAGCTGTCGGGGTGGAGGGAACTCGCCGTAGGCCAGCCGCAGCATCACCGAGGCCTGGGTGCCGGTGACGGGAGGCTGCCCGCAGAGCAGCTCGTAGAGCACGAGCCCCGTGGACCAGACGTCGCTGCGGGCATCGACCTCCAGGCCCTTGGCCTGCTCGGGGGAGAAGTAGAGGTACTTGCCGCGCACGACGCCGGGCTGGGTCTCGAAGTCGCGGGCCATGCGGGCCTTGGCGATGCCGAAGTCGACGATCTTGACCTGGCCCTCGTAGCTGATGAGGACGTTGTCCGGAGAGATGTCGCGGTGGACGATGCCCAGCGGGGCGCCCTTCTCGTCGGTGCGCGTGTGCGCGTAGTGCAGGCCCCGACACATCTCCAGGGCGATGTACGCGGCGAGCGGAGGAGGCAGTCGCGGCAGGCCGAGTTTCGCGGCGCGCTTCAGGACGCGATGCAGGGGCTGACCGTCGACCAGCTCCATGGCGAGGAAGTACTGGCCCTCGACGCGCCCGAACTCGAAGACCTGGGCGATGTTGCCGTGGGATAGCGTGGAGGAGATGCGCGCTTCACTGATGAACCGGGAGATGAAGTCCGAGTGGTTGGCGAACTCGGGCAGCACCATCTTGATGAGGACCGGCTTGGTGACGCCCGCGGCACCGACGAGCTTCGCGCGCCACGTCTCCGCCATCCCGCCCCGTCCCAGGAGGGACTGGAGCTCGTATCGGCCGAAGCGTTGGTTCCGTTCGGTGGACATGGGCGCGTGCCGTGGCGGAGGAATGGGTCAATAGCGGCTTGAGTCGTAGGCCTCGAGCAGATCCATGCCCCCCTTGATGAGGACGGACTTCGTCACGCCAGCGTCGCCCATCCACCGGGCTCGCCACGTCTCCGCCATTCCCCCCCGACCGAGCCAGGACACCAACTCGTATCGGCCGAACCTGTCGCCGGGCTGCAAGGCCATATCAAGAACAGACCCTACCCCACTTTCCTGGGACCCCGAACTTCCCAGGTCTTCCCCGTGCTATGTTCCGGACCGTGGCAAGTATGGGAGACGAGGATGGGGAGGACGCGCTGGTCCGGACCGATACCCTGCCGGCACTCCGGAGCGCGCGCGTCCGGGTGAAGCTGGCGGTGCTGTCCGGGCCGGATGCCGGACGGGTGTACCCGCTGGCGCCAGGGCGCTACCGGGTGGGCTCCGAGGCGTCGGCGGACATCGTCCTGCCGGATCGCGCCGTCTCCAGGCAGCACCTGCTGCTGGAGGTCCGGGACAATCTCGTGCGCGCCACGGATCCGGGCTCGCGCAATGGCTCCTTCTGCGAGGGCATGCGCTTCTCGGAATTGGAGGTTCGTCCAGGGGCCACGCTGACCCTTGGCACGACGGAGCTGCGGCTCGTCGCCGAAGGCGAGAAGTCCAAGGCCCCGCCCCTCTCCACCCGGACGAGCTTCGGGGGCCTGGTGGGCACCAGCCGCCGCATGCGGGAGGTCTTCACCCTGCTGGAGCGGCTCACGCAGGGCGAGTCCGACGTCCTCATCCAGGGCGAGACGGGCACCGGCAAGGAGCTGTGCGCGGAGGCCATCCACACGCACGGCTCGCGCGGCAAGGGCCCCTTCGTCATCGCGGACCTCGCGGGCATCCCGCCCCAGCTCCTGGAGAGCGAGCTGTTCGGCCACGTGAAGGGCGCCTTCACCGGGGCCCAGGCGGATCGTGCGGGCGCCTTCGAGCGCGCCCACGGCGGCACCCTCTTCCTCGACGAGGTGGGCGAGCTCCCGCTCGAGGTCCAACCGCGCCTCTTGCGCGTGCTGGAGCGCCGGCAGGTCAAGCGCGTGGGCGCCAACGACTACCGCACCTTCGACGTGCGCGTCGTCGCCGCCACGCACCAGGACCTCGAGGGCGCGGTGAAGCAGGGCCGCTTCCGCGGCGACTTGTTCCACCGCCTCGCGGTGCTGCGCGTCGTGCTGCCGCCCCTGCGCGAGCGCCCCGAGGACATCCCGCTGCTCATCGACACCGTCCTCTCGCGCCTGGGCAAGCCCCCCAGCGCCCTCTCCGAGGTCACACGCGCCCTGCTGACGCAGTACCCATGGCCGGGCAACGTGCGCGAGCTGCGCAACGTGGTGGACCGCGTGGTCAGCATGGGCGAGGAGGCGCTCCCGGAGATGCCCGACCTCCCCGAGGCGCCCCCTCGCGCGCCCTCCGCCCACGACGAGGAGGACGACGAGTCCACGCTGTCGCTGGCGCTCGACCTGCCCTTCAAGGAGGCCAAGGAGCGCCTCATCGAGGGCTTCGAGCGCGACTACCTGCGCAACCTCGTCGAGCGCTGCGAGGGCAACGTGTCCCGCGCGGCGCGTGAAGCGGGCATCGACCGCGTGTACCTGCGCAAGCTCCTGCGCAAGCACGGACTGGACTCGGGCGGGCCCTGAGTCGGACGGCGACACACGCTACCGGACACGCCCACCTCCACGCGGGGTGAGGCTCGGGACAGGTCCACCGCCTTTCTCGTGGCCGATGCGTCCGGTGGCGAGTCATTTCCGTCGAAACGGCCTCCACCCCGAGGCCCCTTCACTGGAGCAAAGCCCTCATGTCGTTCATCGACTCGCTTCGCGCGAGCCTCGTCTCGAGGTTCGCCATGGTGTTGCTGTTGCCACTGCTTGGCTGTGGTGGTGGCGATGATGGAAAGCTCTCCATCCTGCTGACGGACGCGCCGGGTGACGGCATCGAGACGGCGGTGGTCACCATCTCGAGCATCTACCTGCAGGGCGGAGACTCCGAGGGCGGCCGCGTCGTCCTGCGCGACGAGCCCGTGACGGTGAGCCTGCTGGAGCTGGCCAACTCCACCTCGGAGCTCGTGTCCGAGGCCGTGGTGCCCAATGGCGACTACGACCAGCTGCGCTTCGTCATCACCGGCGGCTACCTGGAGGTGCGCAACGAGGACGGCACCACGTCCATCTTCGCCACCTCGGATGACTACGCGGGCCTGCCCGAGGGCGCCGAGGTGTCCGGTCGGCTGCACATGCCCAGCTACGGCTCCTCCGGCCTGAAGGTGAAGTTCACGGAGAAGCTCACCATCGAGGGTGAGCAGAAGATCCTCCTGGTCGACTTCGACGTGGCGCAGAGCTTCGGCAAGGAGGCCGGCAACTCCGGCCGCTGGGTGATGAGCCCCGTCATCAAGTCCGCGGAGCTGACCGCCTCCGCGAGCATCGACGTGGAGGTGACGCTCGGCGCCGGTGTCGTCCTGCCGACACTCGAGGGCCAGGTCCTCACGCTCGCGAACCTCAACGCGGTGCTCATCAACGCCGAGGGCAGCCGCGAGACGCTGCCGCTGACGGACGCCAACGCGGACGGCACCTTCGAGGCCACCTTCCGGTTCCTCATCCCCGGCACCTTCCAGGTGCAGGTGGAGGCCCCGGTGGGCGTGAGCCTGGGCACCACGCCGGCCCAGCCGGTGTCCGTGCGGCTCGAGTCCGGACGCGACAGCACCCAGGCCTTCGTCGTCACGAGCGCCCAGCTCCCGTAGTCCTCACGGAGCCGGCTTCCCCACCCCGCCGCACAGCACGCGATGTGCGTGCGCCACGGCGAGAGGAAAAATCCACGCAGCTCGTGGCCGGCCCTGAGCGCGCGGGGTCTCCTGGATGAGAGGCCGTTTTTTCCCGCGGAACTCTCGGAATCAGGTGGGGTTGGCGCGGGGCCAGCTCCCCAGACGAGGCGTCGGGACAGTCCCCGGCGCCTCGTTTTTTCGTGCGGGCATGCGCCCCGCGACGGCCAGGGCTCAATAGACGACGAGCGCCTGCGGGGCGTGGTAGCTGACGATGGTCAGCACCGGGATGCGCGGCGCCTCGGCGTCATCGTCGTTGCCGCCCGACGTCAACCGCACCCCGTCGAAGCGCGCCAGGAAGACGTACTCGCGACGCGCCTCGAGGAAGGGGTCCGCGCCGGAGAGCCGGCCCAGCGCCTCCCGGCCCGTCTCATCCGAGACATTGTCGAAGTGCTTGCGCGTGGTGGACACGGTGCCGCGCTCACGGGTGTTGAGGTTCCCACCCAGCCGCCCCGGTCCCGTGAGCTGCGTCTGCCCACCCAGGTCACCGTTCGTCGTCGTGGTGGTGTCGAACGTCTCCCCGTAGCCCACCGGGGCATCCGACTCCACCGAGGCCAGCGTGTGCTCCACCAGCCACACCGTGGGCTTCTCCCCTTCCGAGCGCTGGTCCGCCACGCGCGCGCGCAGCAGCACGTAGCGGCCCTTGTACGTGTCCGGGCGCTCCACCGCGGAGGCAAGGGAGAAGATGGGGATCTTGCGCTCCTGCAGGTACTGGAGCTCACCGGGCACGCTGCCCCCGCGCTGCGCCACCACGCGCGCGATGAGGTTCGCGGCCTCGGGACGCACCTTCAGGTCCTCCGCCCACGCGCCGCCGAGCAGCGCTCGAAGCTGGGTGAAGGGCGTCAGCTCGATGCAGGCCTTGAGGGCGGCCCAGCCTTCGTCGCGGGACTCGGCCTGGACCCGACGCGCGGCGGCCTCGCACAGGGCCGGATTCGGGTAGCGCGCGACGAAGCCCTTGGGGTCCGCGGAGGCGCTGGGCGGCGGGGCCTCGCGGGCCTTCTCGACGACGGGCGCGTCCTCGCGAGGCGGCGACTCCGTCCAGGTGACATGGGAGTGCGACGCGCCGCAGCCGGCGGCGAGCGAGCCCAACAGGGCCCAGGTGGGGACAGTCCAGGGATGGTGGCGCATGGCGCTGACTCCTAGAGCGAAGCCGAACCGGAACGAGACGACCCCGCACGCTCGCGCGCCGTGGGCGCCGTGGACGTCGAGGGCAACACGACGGAGCACACGTCCTCGCAGCGCTCGCTCAGGCACGCGAGCGTCGCGGGGCTGGTCTGCTGTTGGGCGACGTCCGCGTAGCAGCGGTCGCCGGCGGCGGGACAGCCTCGGCGCGCGGCGCACTCACAGCAGGGCGCGGCCACGGTGGCCATCAACTGCGCTTCCTGGAGGACCGTGGACAGGCCGCGGTAGCACGTGCGCGCCGTCGCCGCGAAGCGGCCCTTCGAGTCCACGATGGACACGTTGCCACCCAGCCCGCAGCGGTCCGCGGCGGCGAGATAGCGCTTCTCGCACATCGCGACGAGCGACGCGTCGGAGACGCCCTCGCGCGCATTCCCCACCGTCTCCGTGCACAGCGCGCGGGAGATGTCCTTGAGCAGCTTGCGGTTGGCGGCGTCCTGCTCGGGGCTCGGTGTGCCTGGCGTGGCCTCGGACTCGAAGACACACTCCTTGCCCTCGCGAAGCGTGTCGACGGTACAGGCCCACGCCGTCGGGGAATCATCCGAGACGGGCGGCGCCGAGAGTGCTTCCGGTGCCAGCGCCGGCGTCGCGGCGGGAGGAGCCGAACCCAACAAGAACAGGGAGACGATGAGCGCCTTCATGGACACGGCAGGTTAGGCGCTCGCGGTGCGCCACACAAACGAGGCCCGGTGTCACTGTTCACCCCACACCTGGACCTCCAGGACGATTCGCCGTGCGGTTCCCCACGGCGCGCTCCCGGCGTCATGGGCGTGGAAGGTCCCCGCGGTCCGAGATGAAGAGGTAGCCGAAGACCACGACGCTGATGACCACGCAGGACAGCGCGACGACGAGCATCAAGGACAGCCGTCGGCCCACCAGGACACTCACATAGATTTCGCCGGCCACGACGAGCAGCAGCATGGCGAGGATGGACAGGGAGCGCCGCCAGGCCTGTCGCGACGTCGGAGGCCACCCTCGCGAGGAGCGCCCCGATGGGCGAGGACCACGTGGGCTGGACGGTTCGGCTGGCATGACGCGGGCCCCCTCGTCTCGACTCGACCAGGTGTCTCGCGCCCCAACCCCCGGGCACGAGACCCGCCC